>JAITVR010000183.1 GCA_031285695.1 Prevotellaceae bacterium | reverse complement strand
AGGAAGTTTTTGAAATCAAAAAACCCGAGCAGGCATTTTTGCCGCGCACCAACCTTTCGAGCAGCTACGTTTTTGCCCGCAACCGCGACTTCTTAGTCTATCCCAACAACTACGGCCACAACGTAAAGTACTACCGCAACACCTTTCAGCACGGCGGAATTTCGATGGAAGAAATGCTTATACCCGTGGTTACCCTCTCCCCCATTTAGCATATATAGTAGCTTAACAGAAAGATAGTTGAAAAATATTTTCATGCTGAGTAGTGGTAGTGCGCCCTTCAGTTGTCCTATTATTAAATGAGGACTGTTTTTTTGAATTTAAGCAACAGAATTTGTATATTTGCGCTCTTCAACGTAAAAATTGGTGAGCGAAACCGAAAATATTTTAGCGCAGCTTAAAGACGGAAATCACGAGGCGTACGAAGCGGTTTTTAAATCGTGGTACAGCGCGCTGTGCACCTACGCCTGCTCGCTGCTGCACGATATGGACGAGGCGGAGGAAATGGTGCAAAAAACGTTCTGCACGCTGTGGGATAAGCGCGAGGAAATTGAGGTGCAGCTGTCGCTAAAATCGTACCTGTACCGCGCGGTGCACAACCACTGCCTCAACCGAATTAAGCACAGCAACATTCGCGCAAAGCACCGCAGCGAGTTTTTGCACGTGAACGAGGAGGCGCACGATAGCACCAACAGCCGCGTGGAGCACAGCGAACTACAGCAGGAACTGAGCCGCGCCGTAGCGCAGCTGCCGGCGCAGGCGCGCAAAGTTTTTGAACTGAGCAGAGTTGAAAATTTGTCGTACCAAGAAATTGCAGAGCAGCTGCAAATTTCGCGCAATACTGTAGAAAACCACATGGCCAAAGCGCTGCGATTGCTGCGCGAAAGCCTAAAAGAATTTTTGCCGATAGCTGCATTTTTGTTTTTTATCAAACTGTAGAAAAACGCCATGTTGCATGACTTTTCTGACATAGACCGCATTATTGCACGGCACTTAGGTGGCGAGGCAACGCCGCGCGAGCAGGAAACCTTGCAGGCTTGGCTGTGCGAATCGGAGGGTAACCGCGCGTACTTCAGTGCGCTGCTGTGCGCTCCAAAACCTAACGTGGATAAGGCTTGGAAAAAATTTGAGCAGCACATGGCTGATTCCAAATTTCAAATTTCAAATTCCAAATTTCAGTGGTGGCAGCCGATGATGCGCTACGCGGCAGCGGCTGTTTTGCTCATCGGACTTTCTATTTTTGCGTGGATAAGATTTGATAATTCTTCGCTGCAAATGGTGGCCGAAAATACGCAAAATTCGACACAACAACATACGCTGCAAGATAGCACTAGCGTGCATTTGAGCCAAGGAAGTTCGCTTGCCTACGTAGGAAAATTCGGCGACAAAAAACGCGAGGTGCAGCTCGAAGGCGAAGCATTTTTTGAAATAGCAGAGGCAAGCAGCGGACAATTTTTGGTGCACGCCGAGGAAACTTTTATTAAAGACATCGGCACATCATTCAACGTGCAGGCCTACCCCGACAGCGACAGCGTAATGGTGTTTGTGCAAAGCGGCGAGGTGCAATTTTACTCAAAAGACAAGGAGGGAATTTTGGTGCAAGCCGGCGAAACCGGTATTTACCACAAGCGCAGCAAAACCTTTACCCGCCTCAAAAAAGGCGAAACCAACATCGCTATTTTATCGGCAAAGCTATTTGTATTTAAGGACAAGCCCTTGAGCGATGCGCTGGCGCTCCTCAATAAGGAGTATGGCGTGCACATTGCCGTTGACTCGGCGGTGGCGCAGCAGTCCATCAGCGCTACGTTTGACAACGAAGCGATAGAGGAAATTGTGGAAGTAATTGGCGAAACCATGCAGCTTAGCGTGGCGCAAGTGGACAGCATTTTTGTGCTAAAAAAGAAGTAGTCGCGCATGAAAAAAATTTACCTCCTGCTCATTTTTACTTTTCTCGTTGGCTACACACAGGCCAAATCCCTGCTCGAAAATGAGGTTACGCTCAGCGCAAAAAATCAACCATTGGAAACGGTGCTCGACGAAATAAGCCTGCAAACGGGGCTTACTTTTTCGTACAACGCAAGCGCCATTGACGCATCGGAGCTGGTTTCGGTAGAGGTGCAAAAGCTATCGGCCGAAAAAACTTTGTACCTACTTTTGAACGAAAGATACGAGTATAAGCTGAGGCGAAAGCATGTTATTTTAAAAAAATATGCAAAAAAAATCAAGCCTGTTGAGGCTGCAAAAAAAGAAACGCAACTACTTAATGATAAGGCGGTTGTGGCAGAAAAAAAAGAGTGCAGCTACATTAAAAATCAAGTTTACGTAAAAAATTTTTGCTACTCAGATAGTGGTACGCAGCTTGGCGATTGTCCTATCATTACAAACGATAAAAAAAACGAAGTAATGAAAAAACATTTGGCCATTCTCACGCTGGCAATCGCTACAAGCAGCGCAGCAGCACAAGCGCAGGACAGCACGCTCTCAACGCAGCTCAACAACATTGGGAAAAGTTTTTCCTCTTTAGTAGTTGAGGTTAGCGAAACCACCGCTTCGGCGCTACAAACTGCCGCCGACGGAATTAACAACCACGTTGCGCAAGCAAGGGCAAACAACAGCAGCGACACCACGCAGCGCAACGAAAGTAGCGTTGCCGACAGCGCGCCGAGCGCAGAGCCTGCGCAAGTTCAACCGGAAGTTGCACCCGAAAAACAGGAGGAAAAAACAGCAACGCCGGAGGTAGAAGTAAGGGTGGAAGTAGTTGAAAAAAATGCAGCGGCAGCAGCACCTGCTGAGGTAAAAACCGACAGCGCGCACCCATTTTTGCTTACCTTTATTTACCCGTTTTCATTCCCCGAATTGCAGCCCGAAAAGCATACCTACAACTTTTCGTTCAATATTTTGGCGGGCTACAATGGCGGTGTAGAAGGCTTTGAGCTGGGCTACATTGCCAACGTAAACCGCTACAGCATGAGGGGTTTTCAGGGCGCCGGCATAACCAATGTGAGCTTGGGAAACGTGGAGGGAATTCAGCTGGCGGGCACGGTAAATATGGCCAACAACAGCAAGAACAATGTGCAGCTGGCGGGCATTACCAACTTTTCGGCGCAGGGCAACAGCGCGCTGCAGCTGGCAGGCGTGCTCAACGTTGCCAACACCGCCAGCTCGCAATTATCGGGCGTTACCAATGCCGCGCGGCAGGCCGACTTTCAGCTGGCAGGTGTAATAAATGCTTCGGCAGGAAAAAACAGCACGCAGCTGGCAGGCGCAGCAAACGTAGCCGACACATCAAACTTTCAGCTGGCAGGTGTAATAAACGCTGCCGGAAGCTCCTCCTTTCAGCTCAGCGGCCTGCTCAACATAGCAAGCAAATCGGCAGGCACGCAGGTGGGCTTGGTAAACATTGCCGACACTGCAAGCGGCGCCATGATAGGCTTGGTAAACATAGCGCGCAGGGGCGGATTGCGGCAGGCCGAACTTAGCTTCTCCTCATCAACCGTAAGCGCAGCGTACCGCTTGGGTACAAAAAAGTTATACACCTTCCTCGAAGTTTCGTTGAACTACGATAATTTTGGAGAAGAATGGATGTACGGCTTCGGCTTCGGTACTCAAATTGATTTTCCCAACAGCTGGGGCATGAACGTTGAAGTTTTACACCAAAACATTTCGGAGCACCTCTTTTGGAACAAAAGCTACAACGGGCTGTCGCAGCTGCGCGTGGTGGGTTTCAAGCAGCTGGCCAAGCACTTCGCAGTATTTGCCGGCCCCGCGCTGTACGTATATAATTCCGACCGCGAAGGCAGCAACCCCGCCAAGTTCAAAGCGCCCTACGCTCTTTACTCCGACCACAACGGCCGCTACTACAACGATGTGTGGGTGGGCGCTACCATTGGTGTGAGATTTTAAATAATGGAGAGTGGAAAATTGAAAATTGAGAATGAACGCACAGCCCAACGCACGTGAGTAATTTTCAATTCTCAATTCTCCATTTTCAACTAAAAAAGCTACCTCACGTTAAGCCGAATTTGTAATTCGGCTTTTTTGCATGCCGCTATCTCCTTCATCTATACTAAATAAAACGTTCATTTTTTCGTACTTTCAATAATTATTTTTTACCTTTACCGCCTCAAATTTAGTACACCGACACCATGCCGCTTACCAGTTTAGCATATCGCCTCAAACCTGCCTCATATATATATATAGGTTCAGTGAGTTAGCACGGCGTACGTACATACACATGGAGTGAAAGACTTGCTTTGCCCTTAGCGGCGGAGCAGGTCTTTTTGCGTTTATAGGCTTTTATGCTTTACCTATTATAAACCCCCAAACAAAACAAAACAAAAAAATGAAGACGAAACACTTTTTTTCACTGCTTGCCCTTGCGGCGTTTGCTACCTTTGCCGGCTGTGCCGATGACCCAGAAGTAGCGGCTGACCCCACGCCTACCAACCCGGCGCTCACCGTCAGTTCCGACACCCTCCGCTTTGCTGCCGCCGATGAAGGCATCCAAAACGTAACCGTCACCAGCGAACTCGACTGGACAGTGGGAGCCAACGTGGCATGGATTCACATCACCGAAGACAAAACCAACAACAGGTTCCGCGTAACGGTGGATGCCAATGCGACCGAAAGCGTGAAGACTGGCACCATTACCGTAGAGAACGACGAGAATACCAAAAACATCACCGTTATTCAAACCGGTCTTGTGCCCGTAGAAATTAACGGCACACGCCGATACGAAACCGTGCCCTTTAGTGCAGCGCTCTCTGTCGACACCCTGCCCGGCACCATACCTAACGGCTTGCTGCGCTGGTCGTATGACGATGACTACGTTTACTACGAATTCCTACTCGGTCACATCAACAACGTGCCCATCGCCTACAAAGACGCCGTTATCTATGCCGGAACAACGCCGATAACCATTACCTACGAATGGTCAGAAGCCACCGAAGAAGCCATCACCAACTCCGCCACCACAGCGGTAGAAAACAGCGTAACCAACACAAGCAGCGTGAATGCGAGCGTATCGATAGAGGTGTTTGGCGTAGGCGCCAGCGTGGGCGCTGAGTACGGCTGGGAAGACTCCGAAACCCGCTCCACCTCCAACACCTACGAAACCACCAAATCGGTAATGAAAGGCGAGACCTTCAGCATTTCTGCCACAGTAGGCGGAAACGGCGAAACACCGGGAAAATACCGCTACTCGCTCTTCGTTACCACCGACGTGTACTACACCTTAATCCTCAACCGTGCCGACACCACCTTCAACCGTGCTTACACCACCGTATCTGCCCGCACCGAAGGCAGCGCTTGGGGCATCGACTACGAGCCCAACTCCTCCGGTAACTTCGAAAAAACAGGTGAAGGAGAGCCCCTCCAAATTCCTAACTTAGACTATGCCGAACTGCCCTTTCCCGAACCGGAACCGCTACCGGAAGAACCCATACATCCTTTCGGAGTCATCAGTTTCCGAACCGCTCAAACATGGACGGTGGGCACCCAAATATGGAGCGACGCGGTGGTGGCCACCCAATGTAAAAAGAACACCTACGATGGCGGCACAATAAGTGCTCCTAAAGTTGACTGTCGGCAAATAACTGGTCACGGTGACTTGTTTTCATGGGAAGCCGTTAATCAGTACAAAGCCGACCTTTGCCCCGACGGCTGGCGTGTGCCAACCAGTTCGGAATTTATAGCGTTAGACGTAGCATTGGGTGGCACCGGGCAAAATAATCAAAACGCTCTCTTTAGTAGGTCTGTATATGAAAAGCAATGGGGCATTCAGTATGGAGGTGGTACTTACTTCCAC
>JAITVR010000167.1 GCA_031285695.1 Prevotellaceae bacterium | reverse complement strand
CCTTTTACAAGCGCAGCAAAATTGCGAATGTTTTTTTCGTGATTTATCGGAAAAATATGAGCAAAAAAACATTCAGCTAATTCATGTTTGGGAAGATGTTTGGCGCTTAAAAAAAGAGCAGGTTGAAGCGCGAATTGCTGCGTTGCTCGGAAAATTTACGCGCTACCACGCGCGGCTTACGGAGGTAAAAAAAATTACAAATCCTGTGCTGGTTGATTTTTTGCAGCAGCACCACCTGCAAGTTGCCATTGGCGGGCGGTACAAGTACGGGCTTTTTTTTAAGGGCGAAATTGTAGCTGTGGCCTCGTTCAGCGCCGTGCGACCGATGTTGAGAAATGGCGTAGAATATCGCTCGCACGAGCTGCTGCGCTTTGCCAATAAAACGGGCTGCGTGGTGGCGGGCGGCTTGAGTAAGCTGCTGTCGCATTTTATTGCTGAGCAAAATCCCGATGATGTAATGAGCTACGTTGACCGCGACTGGGGCAGCGGAAAGGGCTACAAAATATTGGGCTTTGAGCAGGTGGGCGAGCTGCCGCCACAGCTGTTTTTGTTGGACACAAAAATAAATTTGCGCTACTACGAGCATCAAAAAAATGCCAATGAAAACATTGTAACTATTTGTAATTCAGGTAGTTATAAATTTATTAAAGATGTAAAAAAAATGCAAAAATGAGTTTTCGTACTTCCCGCAATTTTTCTATCTTTGCATTTCAATTTTGGCCCGGTAGCTCAGCTGGATAGAGCAACAGATTTCTAATCTGTCGGTCGTGGGTTCGAATCCCGCCCGGGTCACAAGTTTCGGCGCAGATTTTCTGCGCCGTTTTTTTTGTAAAAATACGAATCGAAATTTTTAGTAAATTTGTTAATTATACAACTTGCAAAATCTAATGAAGAAGTTAATTTTTTTCGCTCTACTATTTTTGCCTTTTTTTGCCGTAGCGCAAACCGACACTGTTTTTAATCAGTTAGATAATAGCGGATTGAAGCAGGGGCATTGGCAAAAAAAATATCCTAACGGTAAGCTTGCCTACCGCGCTTTTTTTGTTGACGATAGGCCCTTGGGCTTGCTGGTGCGCTACCACGAGAACGGACAAAAAATGGCAGTGATTGACTACTTCGATAATGGCACGGCGTTTGCGCAGCTGTTTTCGCCGCAAGGCGCGCTCATTGCCGAGGGTAACTACCGTGGCAAAAATACGAAGCAGGGCGCGTGGAAATACTATCGTGATGAACAATTGGTCATGACCGAAAGCTACGAAAATGGCCTACTGCAAGGCGTTCAGGAGCTGTACTACCCCAATGGAAAGGTGTACGAGCGCAAGCATTTTAAAGATGGCAAAGAGGACGGAATTTATGAGCAAATAGATGTGCGCGGTCTGCCGGTGTTTGAAATGATGTATAAGGCAGGCGTGCAGAGTGGCCTTGCGCGCTACTACTACAATAACAACCAAATTCGCATTGAGGGACGCTACGAAAATGGCGTGCGCACGGGTGAGTGGATTTTTTATGAGCCCAACGGAAAGGTGGAGCGCAAAACCACCTATACCAACGGCGTGGCGGCTGACAAGGACGAAATAGACAAGAAAAATTCCGACTACCTCAAGCAAATGGAGGCGCAGCGCGGGCAGTTTGTTGAGCCGGAGGAAATGATAGAAGAGCAGTAAAAAGTAGGCGGTTTGCAATAATTTGAAATCTGAAATTTTTAATTTGGAATTACCAAAATCCATATCGCTAAAAGACCTTCAGCTCATTATTAAGCGGGCGGTGGAGGCCATTCCCGAAAGCTACTGGGTGGTGGCCGAGGTAAACGAGCTGCGCGAATCCGCTGCGGGGCACTGCTTTATGGAGCTGGTGCAAAAAAGCGAATCGGGCGAAAGCATTGAGGCAAAAGTGAGCGCCAACATTTGGGCAAACCTTTACCGCATGGTAAAACCTTACTTTGAAAGCGCCACCGGCGTGGCCTTGAGCGCAGGCATGAAAATTTTGGTGCGCGTGGCCGTGCAGTATCACGAGCTGTACGGCTTGCGCCTAAACGTGCTGGACATTGACCCCGCCTACACCGTGGGCGAAATAGCCTTGCAGCGACAAAAAACAATCACGCGCCTCAAGGACGAAGGTGTGTACGACATGAATCGCGAGCTGGAGCTACCGCTGCTGCCTCGCCGGATTGCAGTTATTTCGTCAGAAAATGCGGCGGGCTACGGCGATTTTATGCAGCAGCTGCACAGCAACGCGTCCGGCTACACGTTTTGCACCACGCTGTTTGCGGCAGCCATGCAGGGGCGCGATGCCGAAGCTTCCATCATCAGTGCGCTCGAAAAAATTTACGCCTGCGCCAACGAGTTTGATGCTGTAGCCATACTGCGCGGAGGCGGCTCGCAGAGCGACCTTGCGTGCTTCGACAGCTACTTGCTGGCAAGCAACGTTGCGCAATTTTCGCTGCCCATCATTACCGGCATTGGGCACGACCGCGATGTGAGCGTGGTGGACTTGGTGGCGCACACCATGCTGAAAACGCCCACCGCCGCTGCCGAATTTTTGGTGGAAAAAATGGCGGAGCAGGACACGTATCTGCAAGAGTTAAGCGAGCACCTGTCGGATATTTGGAGCTCGGTGTTTGATGGCAACGAGCAGCAGCTCCGAGCGTATTCATCGCGCTTAACGCTGTTGGCGCAGCAAAAAATGGAGCGAGAAAAAATGCTTATTGAACAATATTTGCCCAAAAGATTGCGTCAAGTGTGCGCTCACAAAATCAGCTACGGAAACCTGCTGGTAAAAGAGTTGGAGGGCAAGGTGGCGCTGCTCAATCCGCGCAATATTTTAAAGCGCGGCTACTCCATTACGCTGAAAAACGGCACGCCGATATTTAGCAAAAGCGAAGTGAAAAGCGGCGATGAGCTGGAAACAATGTTGAGCGAAGGAAGTATAAAAGTGATTAGTAAGTAGAGCTTAGTGATTAGAAAAAAATGGCAACAAAAAAAGAGCAAACCTACGCTGAGGCCTTAGCCGAGGTGGAAAAAATTTTAGCGCAGCTGGAAAGCAACGAGCTTGATGTGGACAAAATGGTGGTGGCCGTAAAGCGCGCCACGGACCTGCTGCAATTTTGCCGCGAAAAGCTGCACGCGGTGGACGAGGAGCTGCAAAAAGTGGTGGATTGAAAATTTTCAAGTTTCACATGCTTCACTTCGCTCAGCATGACAACGGGACACCACCGTCATTGCGAGGAGCGAAGAATGAGCGACGCGGCAACCGTAGCGAAGCGGAGTTCGGCGGAGTCAATCTCACGCCATTAGTATGAGATTGCTTCGCTAAACCCGCTCGCAATGACGAAGCTTCACTTTCAATTTTCAATTCTCAACTTTCCATTCTCCAACTTCTCGCTCCTTTTCACAATCCAAATGCTGAGTTCGAACAGCGCGTAGATGGGAGCAAACACCAGCATCAGCGTAATAATATCGGTGGTGGGGGTGATGACGGCAAGCAAAATTAAAATGAGTATGACGGCGTGCTTGCGGTGTTTTTTCATAAAGGGTGCGGAAAGAAATCCCAACTTGGCAAAAAGCCACGATATAACCGGCATTTCGGACATGATGCCGAGCATGAGCGAAAGCAGCATCAGCGTATCGATGTAGGACGAAAGGTTAATCAGGTTTTCTATCTCCGCGCTCACCTGATAGGTGGCTAAAAAGCGGAACGAAAACGGAAAAATGAGAAAGTAGTTGAGCAGCACGCCGGCAAAAAAAAGCAGCGACGAAAACACAATGATGCGCATTGAATACCTGCGCTCGCTGGCGTACAGCGCGGGCGACACAAAGCGGTAAACCTGGTACAGCACGTAGGGGAAAACCAGCAGCACGCCCACGTAAAACGCCACGCTCATGTGCACCATAAACTGCGAGGGCAGCTGCGTGTTGATGAGCTCCGCCGTGAATGCCTCGGGGCAAACGCTCGGTACGGCCAGCCACTCGGCCAGTTGGCACAGCAGGCGGTAGGTTACAAAGTCGGCACGGTGCGGCGCAAGCACCACGTTGAACAGTATTTCCTTGTTGAGAAACACGCCCACCATGGCGCTTACCACCACAATCAGTACGCGAAAAAGAATTTTTCGGAGTTCGTCAAGGTGGTCCCAAAAGGTAAACTCCTTTCCCTCGTTTTCGCCCATTACTCCTTGGCTTCAGCGTCCTTTTTTTCGTCGGCCTCGTTCAGCCCGTCCTTAAAGCTTTTCACGCCCTTGCCAATGCCGCGCATGAGCTCGGGTATTTTTTTTGCGCCAAAAAGTAGCACCACCACCAGCACAATCAGAATGATTTCCTGCGTGCCAAGTCCCATAAATAGTAGCGTGTAGCTCATACGTATTTTGTTTTAGGTTAGGAGGGCAAAGATAGCTTTTTTTAGTGAAAAATTGAGAATTGAAGGTTGAAAATGGCG
>JAITVR010000109.1 GCA_031285695.1 Prevotellaceae bacterium | reverse complement strand
AGAATGACAACGAGGGGACTTCAGAGGATAAATTTAAAAAAAGTCAAACAACAGTAAGTGGAATTATCCCTTTCCGATAGCGTACTACTCGTTATTGCCGTGCTGCTGTTTTTGAGCGTGCTGGCAAGCAAAACCTCGTTTCGCGTGGGCGTGCCTGCGCTGGTTTTCTTCGTGTTTATTGGTATGCTGGCGGGTAGCGAGGGCGTGGGTGGCATTGAGTTCAACAGCCCTGCCATTGCGCAGTTTATTGGCGTAATAGCGCTCAACTTTATCCTGTTTTTCGGCGGCTTTGATACCAATTTTGCGGAAGTGCGCCCCATTATGAAGCCCGGCGCAGCGCTGTCCGTTTTTGGCGTGCTGTTCACGGCTGTTTTTTTGGGAACCTTTGTTTGGTTAGTCGTTCCCGGCTTTTCGCTTGTAGAAGGCATGCTGTTGGGCTCCATCGTTTCCAGTACCGATGCGGCGGCGGTGTTTGCCGTGCTGCGCTCGCGCAACATGGGCCTGCGCGGTGGCCTGCGCCCCATGCTGGAGTTTGAGAGCGGCAGCAACGACCCCATGGCCTACCTTTTGACCATTACCTTTTTGGGCATAGCCATGATGCCCGAGGGGAATCTTTGGGTCAAAGTTCCCATGCTTGTGGTGCAAATGGCGGTGGGCGTGCTCATGGGTTTAGCCATAGGCTGGCTCAGCAAGCGCATCATCAACCGCATACGGTTGGAGTACGATGCGCTGTACGCCGTGGTAGTTATTGCCCTCATATTTTTTACCTACTCCATTACCGACATCGTTTACGGCAACGGATTTTTGGCGGTGTACGTGTTTGCGCTGTACTTAGGCAACCAAAAGCTCATTCACAAAAAAACCATCACCAGCTTTTTCGATGGCTTTGCGTGGCTCATGCAAATTACCATCTTCATTGTGCTGGGGCTGCTCGTTACGCCCAGCCACATTTTGCCCATCATCGGCATTGGCTTGGCCATTTCGGCCTTTTTGATGTTTGTGGCGCGACCGCTCAGCGTTTTTCTCTGTTTGCTTCCGTTCAAAATTCCGTTCAACCGCCAGCTGTTTGTCTCGTGGGTAGGGCTCAAGGGCGCAGTGCCCATTGTGTTTGCCACCTATCCGTTGGTGGCGGGGCTCGATAATTCGCAAATGATTTTCGACATTGTCTTCTTCATTTCCGTAACCTCGGTGCTGGTGCAGGGCACCTCGCTATCGTGGGCGGCTAAGCTGTTTGGCGTGTCGCAGCCGTTTAAAAAAACGCGCAATATTTCCATCGACATTGAGGTGGGCGACCACGAGGACGGCGATGTAAAGTCCAAGTTTGCGCAGGTGGTGCTGCCCAAGCAGTCCAAGGCCATTGGCGTGCCGCTGGTGGAGCTGGGTTTTCCCAAAAAAGCCGCCATTTCGCTCATCATTCGCGGCAAAATATACATTACCCCTTACGGTGCCACCACCCTTGAGGCGCATGACAAGCTGCTTGTGGTAGCCGAAGATGCCACCAGCATGGCCGATGCCTTAGATAAGCTCGAGGCAAAAGGGCAAATGGACGTGGTGCTGTAGGGCGGTGACGGCGCCCTCTGCCTGCGACCAACCATTACTCATTAAAAATTTGTACTTTTGCACTCTTACAAACCTAAACTGCCAACATGTTTGCCTCACAAATCACCTCCGAGGAAATAGAAACCTTGCCCTACGCTGCCTTTGCCGGAAAAATTACGCTGGTGCAAAAGCCCGAAGGCGTGGCGGCAGCCGTGGCGCACCTTGCGCAGCAAAGCGTGCTGGGCTACGATACCGAAACTCGCCAATCCTTCACGCGCGGCGTGCACTACGGCGTATCGCTGCTGCAGCTTTCGTCGGCCGAGCAGGCCTTTCTTTTTCGCGTAGATAAAATTGGAATTCCCGAGCCGCTCATATCGCTGCTGCAAAACAAAAGCATACTCAAAATTGGCGCGGCCATTACCGACGACATTCGCGGGCTACAGCGCATTGCGGCGTTCCGTGCGCAGGGCTTTGTCGATTTGCAAAAAATGACCGAGGCCTACGGAATTCAAGATAAGGCGCTAAAAAAAATGGCGGCCATTGTACTCGGCGTGCGCATTTCCAAATCACAGCAAACCTCAAACTGGGCGCTGGCCAGCTACACCGCCGAGCAAAAGTTGTACGCCGCCACCGATGCGTGGATTTGTCGCGAAATATACCAAAAGTTGCTCGACAGCAGCGCCGACATTTCGCCCATTGTAGCCGCCTCGTTTGTGGATATGGAAAAGCCGAAAAAAACAAAGCCTAAGCCGCAGTCAAAACCCAAATCGCGCAGCAGCGCCGCGCGCCGTTTTTCCATGATGCGCCGCGCGCAAAAAAGCGCTTCGGATTTGAAGAAGTAGTAAAGAAAAAGTACCCTTTTGACAACTCGCAAAACCACCGTCATTGCGAGGACGAGGAACGAGGACGAAGCAATCTCCCCCCGATTTTGAGATTGCTTCGCTGAATCCGCTCGCAACCGCAGCCCTGCAAGGGCAAGCTCGGCGAAGCCAATGACGTAGTTTTTGACAGACTCAGCATGAACAACATGAAAATTAATCACTAACCTCTAATCACTAATCACTATGCAAATAGGTGAACTTGGCGAATTTGGCCTCATAGACCGCATTGCACAGCGCGTGCAGCTGCGCAATCCATCATCACTAACGGGCATTGGCGACGATGCCGCGGTAGTTGCAGGCAACGAAAAGTCAAGCCTGCTTACCACCGACCTGCTGCTCGAAGGCGTGCACTTCGACCTCACGTACTTCCCCATGAAGCACCTCGGTTACAAGGCTGCCATGGTGGGTTTTTCCGACATTTACGCCATGAACGGGCTGCCCAAGCAGCTAGTGGTTTCGCTTGGTATTTCAAAAAAATTTAGCGTCGAAAATATTGATGAGCTGTACGAGGGAATACTGCTGGCCTGCACGCAGCATGGCGTGGATTTGGTGGGCGGCGACACCTCGGCATCGCTCACGGGGCTTACCATCAACGTAAGTGTGTTGGGCGAGTGCGAGCCCGAAAAAACAGCCTACCGTAGCGGCGCAAAGCCCACCGATTTGATTTGCGTTACCGGCGATTTGGGCGCAGCCTACATGGGCCTGCTGCTGCTTGAGCGCGAAAAAACGGTATTTGAAACCAACGCCAACGCCGCGCCGCAGCTGGCGGGGCACGAGTACATTGTGCAGCGCTACCTCAAGCCCGAAGCGGCGCGCAGCACCGTGCTCAACATGCGTGAGGCGGGCGTTACGCCCACCGCCATGATTGATATTTCCGATGGATTATCCTCGGACATGCTGCACCTTTGCCGCCAATCGAACGTTGGCGCACGCTTATATTTGGATAAAATTCCCATTGCCAAGCAAACTTTCGATATGGCCGAGGAAATGAACTTCGATGCCGTTACGGCTGCCCTCAATGGCGGCGATGATTACGAGCTGCTCTTTACCCTTCCGCTATCGCTGCACGAAAAGGTAAAAGACCTTGGGCGCGTGGACGTGATAGGTCACATAGTGGAGCCCGAAAACGGCGCCATGATAGTGCCCCCCAACGGCGAACCCGTAGCCCTGCAAGCGCAGGGATTTCGATAGTTTGTCAATTAAAAGTAAAGGGGTCGCTACCTGCTGTCATGCTAACATGACAACTCGTGCAGTGCAATTTGTTATTTTGAATTAGAAATTTGAAATCATTCTATGAATAGGCAAACCGATTTTTTAGTAATAGGTTCGGGTGCGGCGGGGCTCAGCTACGCGCTCAAGGTGGCGGAGCACGGCAAGGTGCTGCTCATTACCAAAAGCGCGTTGGACGATAGCAACACCAACTTTGCGCAGGGCGGAATTTCGGCCGTAACCTCGGCGCACGATACCTTTGAAAAGCACGTGCAGGACACGCTTGTGTGCGGCGCCGGCCTGTGCAACGAGGAGGTGGTGCGCATGGTGGTGCGCGAGGCGCCCGAGCAAATTGAGCAGCTGGTAAAGTGGGGTGCGGAGTTTGACCGCGATAGCGAAGGGCACTTTGACCTGGCGCGCGAGGGCGGCCACAGCGAGCACCGCATACTGCACAGCAAGGATACCACCGGCGCCGAAATTGAGCGTGCGCTCATTCGTCAGGTGCGGGCGCATAAAAATATTGAGGTGCTGGAGCAGCACTTTGCCATTGACCTCATTACGCCGCACCACCTGGGTAAAATGGTGCGCCGCTACACCACCGACATCGACTGCTACGGCGCGTATGTGCTCAACCTAAAAACGCAAAAAGTCGGCACCTTTTTGGCAAAAGTTACGGTGCTGGCCACCGGCGGCACGGGCAACGTTTACTACAACACCACCAATCCCGTGGTGGCTACCGGCGACGGAATTGCCATGGTTTATCGCGCCAAAGGCGTGGTGGAAAACATGGCCTTTGTGCAGTTTCACCCCACCTCGCTGTACAATCCCAGCGAGCGACCATCATTCCTTATAACCGAAGCCATGCGCGGCTTTGGCGCCGTTTTGCGTACGCAAGATGGAAAAGAATTTATGCAAAAGTATGACAAGCGCGGTCCGCTTGCCCCACGCGACATTGTAGCCCGTGCCATTGATAACGAAATGAAAATGCGCGGCGATGATTTCGTTTACCTTGATGTAACGCACAAGCCCGCCGACGACATCAAGCAGCACTTTCCCAACATTTACCAAAAGTGCCTTTCCATTGGCATTGATATTACCAAAGATTACATTCCCGTGGCCCCCGCAGCGCACTACATGTGCGGCGGCGTGCGGGTAAATATGGACGGACTTTCCTCCATAAAAAATTTGTACGCCATAGGCGAGGCCTCGTGCACCGGGCTGCACGGCGCAAATCGTTTGGCCTCAAACTCGCTCATCGAGGCAGTGGTGTACGCCGACCGCGCTGCCAAGCACTCGCTGGCGCAAGTCAAAAACATCAAGCTGCAAAAGGGAATCCCCGACTGGGACTACGAAGGCACCTCGCACCCCGAGGAGATGGTGCTCATAACCCAAAGCTACAAGGAGGTGCAGCAAATAATGAGCTACTACGTGGGCATAGTGCGCTCCAACATGCGGCTTGAGCGCGCCTTTGCCCGCTTGGGCATTATTCATAAGGATACCGAGCAGCTGTACCGCACCTCTACGCTTACGCAAAACCTGTGCGAGCTGCGCAACCTCATTCAAATAGGCTACCTTATTATAAAAGAAGCCGCCGCCATGCGCGAAAGCATAGGCCTGCACTACTCCATCGACTACCCAAAGCAGGTAAAAGAGGAGTAGTAAACGAGTAACAGGTAATCTTTACTCGTTACCAGCTACCTCCTGCACCTCGCCCAGGGTAACGTACCACACGTAGCCCAGCACTTGGGTGTAGCCCATGCTGCGCAGGTGCTGCATGTAGTCGGCTACCTGACGGGCGTGCGCAGGCTCTACCTTATCGCCAAATTTATAGTCCACCACCACCACTCGGTTATCGCGCAGCATGACGCGGTCGGGGCGGCGGAAGAAGTGGTGCGTTTCGTGCTGTGTAGATGGCAGCAAAATTTCGGCCTCGGCGTGCACTTGCCAACTTCCGTCGAACCAGTCGGCCGCTTGTGGCTGGGCTACCGCCTGCGCTACCTCGCGCTGCAGGGCGGCAGCCTCGTCTTTCGATTTTATAAAACCTTCCAACAGCAGCTGATTCACAGCATTGGGGACATCGGCTGCCGTGGCAATGCGCTCAAATATTTTATGCTTCAGCGTGCCGCTGCTGCGGTGCGTGGGCGCACCTTCGGTAAATAATTCCTGCGCCTCGTACCGCATGCGCAGCTTGGGAGTAGAGGATTGCGAGGGGTAAAAATCGAGAGGAATGCTTCCCGCTGACGACTCTTCTTTTTGCGCAAGCGCAGGGACGGCTTCACCAAAAGTGTACACGGTATCGCTCTCCTTTTTGCCAGTCAGCGCGCCAAAGGAAAGGTTGTCTTCGCCTTGAAAATTGCTAAAAAGTCCGTACATTATCTGCCCCACATTCGGCGTACCGTTGCCGCTTTGCGAACCTTTTTTAAGCGCAGAAAAAATGTAGAGCTGCTCCTTGGCGCGCGTGCACGCCACGTACAGCAGGTTGAGGTTATCAACAAATGCCTGCGATTTTTCGACCTGCTGCTGCTCGGCAAAAATAGTCTCGCGCAGCTTTTTGGTGTACGCCAGCGGCACCGAGGGCATTGCTCTAAACGGCTCCTGCGTGGGCCTAAACCACACCGTGCTGCCGGTTTTGGTGTCCAAATCCCAGTCGGCAAAGGGCAGCAGCACTACTCGGTACTCCAAGCCTTTTGATTTATGAATGGTGCAAATGCTTACCGCGTTCTGCGCGGCGGGACTTTGCAGCGGCTTTTTGCTGCCGCTCTTGTCCCACCAGCTAAGGAAAGCGGGCAAATCCGACAGTTTTTTATTAGAAAAGTTGATGACCAGCTCGTGCAACGCCTGCAAAAATGGCAGTTCGGTCTGCAAACGGTGCAGCTCGTACCGCTGCACTATGGCCTCAAAGGCTTCGGGCAGCGAGCGCAGAGTAAGCGTGGAAAGAAACTCACTTTCATCGGCGCTGAGCGTGGAAGAAAAGAGGGTGTGGAGGTTTTTATTTGTCGATAAAAATAGAGAAGAAGAGCCCTCGCTATATGCCTGTTCCGTCATTGCGAGGACGAGGGACGAGGACGAAGCAATCTCCTCACTATTGGGTTGAGATTGCTTCGCGTTGCTCGCAATGACGTGGTTTTTTAGGGGTATGGCGGAGGTTATATATTCTGCAAGCTCATGCCGTAGAAAAGCCTCGTTAATTTCATTTTTTTGCCCCGCCGCTATGCGCATGAGCGCAATGCACAGCTTCACCACCGACGATGAAGCTATATATAAGGAGTCCTGCGATACCACATCAATTCCGTTGCTTACCAACGTTTGCGCCACCCTGCCCGCTTCGCGGTTGTTACGCGTAAGCACGGCAATATCGCTCATGCTGTAACCCTTGCTTTGCAAATCGGAAATGAGCTGCGGCAGGCGTTGCAACGTAATATCGGCGGGCTTTTGCTCCTCGCTGCCCTCCACAAATTCCATGCGAATGTAACCCTTCTGCGCCGACTTACTTTGCGGAGTTTGGCAACAATCGGCGTAGGCGCCCAGCACTATTCGTTCCAAACTTTGGCGCACCTGCGGCGAAATTTCCTCGCTCATTTCGGCGTTGAGCTCATGCTGTAGGGCTTCTGCCATGCGGGTAAAAAGTTCATTGTTGAACTCCACCACGTTGCGCAAGCTACGCCAGTTATCTTTAAGCACTCGGCGATTTACTGTGCCAAATTGCTTCAAATCTTCGTCAATACCTTGGGCAAGAATACGCCAGTCGCC
>JAITVR010000101.1 GCA_031285695.1 Prevotellaceae bacterium | reverse complement strand
CTGCTCGACGTTATTTTTGACAGCAACAACGTGGCTGCCATCACCGTTTTTCCCGACCTTTCGTTCAGCGTTGATTTTGTAAAAAATGCCTTCGGCTACTTTCTTTACAGCATCAAAATACAGCACGGCGTGGTGTGGTCGCTTTTGTTCGTTTGCATTTACACCGTTGCAGCCTCGCTTTTTTCCAATGCGTTCAGGTATTTGGCGTACATGGTGTTGGTGTCCATGCGGGTGCGCGTTATGGCCAACATTCGTGAAGCGCTGTACAAGCAAATAGCGCGCCTGCACATCGGCTACTTCAGCAATCAGCGCAAGGGAAATTTGATGTCGGTAATGTCAAACGATGTGAGCGAGGTGCAAAGTTCAATTGTAACTTCGTTTCAAGTTATTTTTCGCGAGCCCATTCTTATACTCGGAAACTTAATGGTGCTGCTGTACATGTCGTACCAGCTTACCATTATTACGCTCATTGCGCTGCCGCTTTCGGGCTACGCGGTAAGCATGATAACCAAGCGGCTGCGCCGAAAAGCGAGCGAAACGCAGCGGCTGCAGGGCGACCTGATGAGCGTGGTGGAGGAAACCATTTCGGGTATTCGCATCATCAAAGCGTTCAACGCGCAGGAGTACGTGCGCAAAAGTTTTGCCTGGGTAAATGGCGCGCATCGCCGCTCAACGCAAAGCGTATCGCGCCGAAACGAGCTGGCATCGCCCACATCGGAGTTTTTGGGCATCAGCATTGCCATGATGATTTTGTTTTTGGGCGGAACGATGATTATCAACGGCGTGTCGGAATTGAGCGTGCCGGAATTTGTGGCCTACCTCGCTTTTTACTACCAAATTTTGGTGCCGGTAAAAGAGGTAAGCAAGGCGTACGCCAACATTCAAAAAGGCATGGCTTCGGCCGAGCGCATTTTTACCATACTCGATGTTGAAATGGAGATAAAAAAATCGCCGCAGGCCATTGAAATTGCCGATTTTAAGGAAAATATCGAGTTCCGCAACATGTCATTTGCCTATGGCAGCGAGCCGGTTTTGCGCAACGTTAGCCTTACCATTCCTAAAGGAAAAATGTACGCGCTGGTGGGCGCTTCGGGCGCCGGAAAATCTACTATGGCCGACCTTATTCCGCGCTTTTACGATGTTACCTCCGGTAGCATTTTTATTGACGGCGTTGACGTGCGCGACTACCAACCCAAGCAGCTGATGCAGCTGATGGGAATTGTTACGCAGGAAGCAATTTTGTTTAACGATACGGTGCGAAACAACATTGCTTTTGGCATGGAAAATGTATCGGACGAGGAAGTTGAAAATGCGGCAAAAGTGGCCAACGCGCACAACTTTATCATGGAGATGGAGGAGGGCTACAACACCAACATTGGCGACCGCGGCGGACGACTTTCGGGCGGACAGCGTCAGCGCATTTCCATAGCCCGCGCGGTGCTGCGCAATCCGTCTATTTTAATTTTGGACGAAGCCACTTCTGCGCTCGACACCGAAAGCGAAAAGTTGGTGCAGGACGCGCTTACCAAGCTGATGAAAAACCGGACATCAATCGTCATTGCGCACCGCCTATCCACCATTCAGTACGCCGATTGCATAGTGGTAATGAACCATGGCGAAATAGTGGAAAAAGGCACGCACGACGAACTGTACGCTAAGCCCAACGGAACATACAGGCACCTTTGCGATTTGCAAGCTTTTAAGTAATTGAAAATTGAAAGTGGAGAGTTAAAAATGAAATTTTTGAATTTTAAATCTTAAATTTTACGGCTATGACCTACAGCAGAAAATACACCAATGGCGACATTACCGTGTACTGGCAGCCTGACCTGTGCGTGCACGCCGCCATCTGCATTTCGGAGTTGCCACGCGTGTTCAACACCCGCCGCAGGCCGTGGGTTGACTTGTCGCAAGGCGATACGGGAAGCATTATTGAGGTAGTAAATAGCTGCCCTACCAACGCGCTGACCTTTCGCTGGTGCGATGAGGCGCGCAACGAAAAAGAAACGAGCCACAAGCTGTTCAAAGGCGAGGAAAGCACGAACGAAGCGGAAAAAGGACATGGGCCTATTTGCGCCTGCGGAAAAAGTAAAAATAAGCCGTTTTGCGACGGTTCACACCTAAAAGATTAAAGATGTAAAGATAAAAAGAGCAAGGAAAAACGCAGTGTGGTCTTGATGTCTTTGTTCTTTAAATCTTTGTTCAATAAAAAAATTGTCGATATAAAAATGAGCAAAAAATTCACCGAGTACAAGGGATTAAATTTATCGCAAATAAATAAAGATGTGCTGGCAAAGTGGAAATCCGAAAACACTTTTGCCGCCTCGCTTGAGCTACGCAAAGGTTGTGCGCCCTTTGTTTTTTACGAGGGTCCACCTTCGGCAAACGGAATGCCGGGCATTCACCACGTGATGGCGCGCGCCATAAAGGATATTTTTTGCCGCTACAAAACGCAAAAAGGATTTTTGGTAAACCGCAAGGCGGGCTGGGATACGCACGGCTTGCCGGTGGAGCTGGGCGTTGAAAAAATGTTGGGCATAACCAAGGAGGACATCGGCAAAAAAATTTCGGTGGACGACTACAACGCCGCCTGCCGCAAGGAGGTAATGAAATATACCCGCGAGTGGGAAAACCTCACCGAGCAAATGGGCTACTGGGTGGATATGAGCAACCCGTACATCACGTACGACAACCGCTACATCGAAACGCTGTGGTACTTGCTCAAGGAGCTGTACAAAAAAAACTTGCTGTACAAGGGCTACACCATACAGCCCTACTCACCTGCCGCCGGCACGGGGCTTAGCACGCACGAGCTCAACCAGCCCGGCTGCTACCGCGATGTGAAGGACACCACCTGCGTGGCGATGTTCAACGTGGCTGTTGAGGGCGAAAAGCTGCTCAACCACGCCTTTGGTGCAAACGCTTTGCACGAAAGTTGTGCTTGGGGAAAAACCTACATTTTGGCTTGGACAACCACCCCGTGGACGCTACCGAGCAACACTGCGCTGTGCGTTGGTCCCAACATCAGCTACGTAATTGCGCAAACCTACAACCCCTACAGCGGCGAAAAAATTACGGTTGTTTTGGCAAAAGATTTGCTAGCAAAACACTTTAACCCAAAGGCTGCCGAAATTGCTTTTGAAGATTACAAATCGGGAGACAAATTAATTCCCTACAAAATCATTGGCGAATGCAAGGGCAAAGATTTGGAGGGCGTACAATACACGCAGCTCATGCCGTGGATTAACCCCGGCAGCGGCGCATTCCGCGTCATCACAGGCGACTTTGTAACTACCGAAGACGGCACAGGTATTGTTCATATTGCCCCAACTTTTGGCGCCGATGACGACCGCGTGGCAAAGCAGCACGGCGTTCCGCCCCTAATGTTGGTGGACAAAAACGGCATTCGCCAACCCATGGTGGATAAAACGGGAAAGTTTTTTTCATTAGAAAGTTTAGACGAAAATTTTGTAAAAGAGTGCATAAATGTTGAGTTGTATAGGGAGTACGCAGGGCGTTTTGTAAAAAATGCCTACGACTCCAAGCTAGCCGAAGACGACGCCACGCTTGACATTGACCTTTGCGTAATGCTTAAGCAGCAAGGCTTGGCGTTTAAAATTGAGAAGCACGTGCACAGCTATCCGCACTGCTGGCGCACGGATAAGCCGGTGCTGTACTACCCGCTCGACAGCTGGTTTATCAAAACCACCGCCTGCAAGGAGCGCATGGTGGAGCTCAATAAAACCATTGGTTGGAAGCCCGAAAGCACCGGCACAGGGCGGTTTGGAAAATGGCTTGAAGAATTGAAGGATTGGAACCTTTCGCGCAGCCGATATTGGGGAACGCCCCTGCCTATATGGCGCACAGAGGACGACAGCGAGGAAAAATGTATCGGCTCGGTGGAAGAATTATATAGCGAGATTGAAAAATCTGTTGCCGCAGGATTTATGAAGGCAAATCCCTATAAGGAAAAGGGATTTGTTCCGAAAAAATTTGAAAAAGAAAACTACGAAAAAATTGACCTGCACCGTCCGTATGTTGACGGAATAATTTTG
>JAITVR010000088.1 GCA_031285695.1 Prevotellaceae bacterium | reverse complement strand
AAGCCGCTGGACTACTACTACCAAAAGTACGGCACGCGGCAGTACGGCCTCAACAAGCTGTACCTGCTTATGGAAAAGCAGCACAACCGTGGGCAGGAAGCTGCCGGCGTGGGCGTGCTCAACCTGGGCGCGCAGCCCGGACAGGAGTATATTCTGCGCGAGCGAGCGTTGGGCGCCAACGCCATTAAGGAAATATTTGAGCACATAGGCGCGCAGTACCCCGCCGATGCCGAGGAAAATCCCGATGCCTGGCTCAGCAGCTGGGGCGGCGCCTCGCTCCTTATGGGGCACCTGCGCTACGGCGCGGCGGGCAAAACGGGCATTACGCACGCGCACCCCTTTCTGCGGCGCAACAACTGGCGCTCGCGCAACCTCATGCTGGCGGGTAACTTTAGCCTTACCAACACCGACGAGCTCTTTGACCACCTTATAGAAAGCGGGCAGCACCCACGCCACTACGGCGATACGTTTTTTCTGCTCGAAAGCATAGGCCACCACTTAGACCGCGAGGTGCAGCTACAGTACGACCACTTTAAGGCAGCCGGGCTGACGGGTGAGGCGCTGCATCGGCAAATAGAGCAAAAGCTCGATGTGTCGCGCCTGCTGCAGCAGTGCGCACCGCAGTGGGACGGCGGCTACACCCTGTGCGGCATTGTGGGCAACGGCGATGCCTTTGTGCTGCGCGACCCCGCCGGCATTCGCCCCTGCTTTTACTACAGCGATGATGAAATACTGGTAATAACCTCGGAACGACCGGTAATACAAACCGTAATGGCCGTTTCGGCCGAAGCTGTGAACGAGCTGCAACCCGGGCAGGCTTTGGTGCTTAAGCGCAACGGCATTTTCGACTTGGAGCAAATCGTTCCGGCGGTCGAAAACCGCGCCTGCTCCTTCGAGCGCATCTACTTTTCGCGCGGCAGCGATAAGGATATATACCTTGAACGAAAAAAGCTGGGCGAGCAGCTTACCCACGATGTGCTGCGCATGGTGGATTACGATGTCGAAAACACCGTTTTCTCCTTCATTCCCAACACGGCCGAGGTGGCGTTTTACGGTCTGCAGGACGGGCTGAACAACTATTTGAACGACCTAAAAATAAAGTCCATTCACGAGGGCGGAAAATCGCTTACCACGGGCGAGCTGGACAAGATACTGTCGCAGCGCATTCGCTCCGAAAAGGTGGCGATAAAAGATATTAAGCTGCGCACCTTCATAGCGCAAAACAAAAGTCGCAACGACCTTGCCACCCACGTGTACGATGTTACCTACGGCGTTATCAACCCCGGCGTGGACAACCTGGTGGTGGTGGACGACAGCATAGTGCGCGGCACCACGCTCCGGCAAAGCATTCTCAAAATACTCGACACGCTGCACCCAAAAAAGATTGTGGTGGTATCCTCGTGTCCGCAGGTGCGCTACCCCGACTGCTACGGCATTGACATGTCCAGCATGGACGAATTCATAGCCTTTCGCGCAGCGGTAGAATTGCTGAAAGAAAACGGAAAGGAGGCGCTGCTGCAAAAAGTATATGCCGACTGCAAGGCGCAGCTGCAGCTACCTAAGGAGCAAATGCAAAATCCGGTAAAGGAAATTTACGCCGCTTTTTCCGATGAGGAAATTGCGCACAAAATGGCAAAAATGCTTACTCCGGCAGACATCAACGCGCAGGTGGAGTTTGTATTTCAATCCATCGAGGGCCTGCACAAGGCCTGCCCCGACCACCTGGGAGATTGGTACTTTTCGGGCAGCTACCCCACGCCCGGCGGCACAAAGTTTGTGTGCGAAGCGTTTATTAAATACATGGAAAAATAGGATATTCTCTTTTCCTGTTTTACTTTTTTTCTGTTTTTCTCTCTTCAGAAAACCATGCCTTACGAGCTAATAACCATACTCGGCCCCACCGCCTCGGGCAAAACCACCGTGGCCACGCAGCTTGCAGCGCGCATGGGGGGAGAAATTATTTCGGCTGACTCACGGCAGGTTTACCGCGGCATGGATATTGGCACCGGCAAGGATTTGGCGGAGTATACGGTAGGCGAAAAAGCTATTCCCTACCACCTCATCGACATTGTGGACGCAGGCTACAGGTACAGCGTGTACGAGTTTCAGCGCGACTTTCGGCAGGCGTTTGCCGATATTTGCTCACGCAAAAAAACGCCAATCCTGTGCGGCGGAAGCGGCATGTATATTGATGCTGCGGTAAACGGCTACAGCCTGCCCGAAGTTCCACCAAACCATGAATTGCGCGCCGAGTTGGAGCTGCTTTCTGATGAAGAATTGGCAGCAAAATTGCTCTCGCTAAAAGCGCTGCACAACCGCTCCGATGTTGACACGCGCAAGCGCACCATTCGCGCCATCGAAATTGCGCTGCACGAGCAGCAAACTCCAACCACCGATTTTCAGCCCATAAAAAATGTCTATATCGGCATCAGCGTTGACCGCGAGGCGCGCCGCGCACGCATTACTGAGCGGCTGCACGCTCGCCTGCGCAGCGGCATGGTGCAGGAAGTCGAAAAGCTGCTCGCCTCGGGCATTCCCGCCGAAAACTTGGAGTACTACGGATTGGAATATAAATTTTTGACCGAGTACATTACCGGAAAGTTGCAGTACAACGAAATGGTGCAGCAGCTCAACGTGGCCATTCATCAGTTTGCCAAGCGGCAAATGACCTGGTTTCGGCACATGGAGCGCAAGGGCGCCGTCATTCACTGGATTGACGGATTTTTACCGGTAGAAGAAAAGTTGGAAAAAATCACTTCAATTATTAATGGTTAACTATTAATGATTTTTCTCATTAACCATTACTGAAAAATGCTTCTCCTGTTGAGCGCGCGCTGGTACGCGTTGGCGCTGCTCATGTGCTGCGCGTAGGTTTTGGTAAACGAGTGGTAGCCCGAAAAATCGGCGCGAGCGCAGAAGAAAATGTAGTCGTGCTCCTCGTAGTTCAGCACCGCATCAATCACCCTTGTCGAAGGAATACAAATTGGCCCCGGCGGCAATCCGCGATTGCGGTACGTGTTGTACGGCGACTGAATTTTGGTGTGCGCGGTAAGTATGCGGCGCACCGAAAAATCGCCCACCGCAAAGCGCACCGTTGGGTCGGCCTGCAGCGCCATGCGCTTGCGCAGCCGGTTGATATATACGCCGGCAATGGTGGGCATTTCGTCCACCTTGCTGGTTTCTTCCGAAACAATGGAGGCCAGCACCACCGCCTCCGTGCGCGAAAGGCCTGTGCGCTTCAACCTGTCATCGCGGTCGTTGCTGCTCCAAAATTTTTCCCACTCGCCGTTCATGCGCTTCAAAAAATCGCTCACGCTCACGTTCCAGTACAGCTGATACGTGTTGGGCAAAAACATGGCGGCAAAGTTTTCCACGTTAAAACCATAGCTGTGCGCCAGCATGGCATCGCGCATGGCGAGCAGTAGCGATACGGAATCGGGCTCAATTTGCCGCGCAATAATTCCCGCCAAACGCTGGCGCGTGCGCACGCTGCCAATGGTTAGGTTCACGGGCGTTTGCATGCCTGCGGCAAGTATGCGCACCAACTTTTTGTTGTTCAGCCCGCGCGAAATTTTGTATTTTCCCGGATAAATTTTCCGACCATACTCCAGCCTTTCCATGGCGCGTACAAGGCTCGACATGTTATCGATGTAGCCGCTTTTTTCGAGCTCAAAAACTACATTTTCCTTGGTTGAACCGGTGGGAATATAGACAAATGCGCCCTCATCGGGCACGTTTACGTTGGGCTTGTACAGCTCATCGTAAAAGTAGTACATTGCGCCGAGCGCCAAGCCCAGCGCCACTGCGCCAAACAAAAACAGCGCCCGCGAGGCAGGCGTTTTGGGTGCGCTATTGGTGGCCGAAACGAAATTTCTCATAATTTTGAAGACCGCAAATTTAAGCCTTTTTTACGTAGCGTATGGCAGTTTATTTGTTTAACTTTGCAAAAACCATTTTTTGTTTACTGTAAAATAGTTGTGAATAATTTAGAATAAAGCAGTTATGAAAAATAAAGAAATAAAAATAAACCTCGAAGTGTACGGCTCTTCAAGCGAAATGTCGGCGCAGGACAGCGACTTGGTGCAGCGCGCCAAGCTTGCCACCGAAAATGCCTACGCGCCGTACTCAAATTTTCAGGTGGGAGCGGCGGTTTTGCTCGAAAACGGTGAGGTAATTACGGGCAGCAATCAGGAAAATGCGGCGTATCCCTCGGGGCTTTGCGCCGAGCGCACGGCGCTGTTTTATGCAGGCGCAAAATTTCCCAACGTTGCCGTAAAATCCATTGCCATAGCGGCGCAAACCGGCGGACAATTCTGCGCGCAATCCGTGTATCCATGCGGCGCCTGCCGACAGGTAATGCTCGAAAATGAAATGCGCGGCAGGCAGCCCATTCGCGTAATTATGGCAGGCGAAAATGAGGTGGAAGTTGTGCGCAGCGCACACGATTTGCTGCCGCTTTCGTTTGATGAGTTGAAAAAATAATGTCATTCC
>JAITVR010000014.1 GCA_031285695.1 Prevotellaceae bacterium | reverse complement strand
ATAGGCACATCGTCCACCACCTGCTGCGGACTATAGAAGCTCTTAGCCCACAACGACACCGTCATGAGCAGGCTAACTACAATAGCCGAAGTAGGATTTCTTTTAAAAATGCCAAACATTTTTGAGGAAAATAGAACAAAAGGAAAATAGAAATAAAGAATAAAGCCGTTCTATTGTACTTTTTTACTCTTTTACTTTTTTCCTTACTTTATTTACATTGCTTCCAGCATACGTTTTATCACCGTTTGCGCGCTCACCACACGGTTGGCGGCTTCGAGAATTACAATGCTCTGTGGGCTTTCAATCACATCGTCCGTAACAATCATGTTGCGGCGCACCGGCAGGCAGTGCATAAAGTAGGCGTTGTTGGTCAGCGCCATTTTTTCGGTATCCACCGTCCAAGCGCGGTCCTTGCTCAGGATTTTTCCGTAGCTATCGCCTGCATACGCCGACCAGTTTTTTGCGTAAATAAAATCGGCGCCCTCAAATGCCTTGCGCTGGTTGTACTCTACTTTTGCTTTGCCCACAAATTCGGGCGCAAGCTCGTAGCCTTCGGGGTGCGTAATCACAAAATCGTAGTCCGTAGCGTTCATCCATTCGGCAAACGAGTTGGGCACCGCCTGCGGAAGCGCGCGCGGGTGCGGCGCCCAGGTAAGCACCACTTTTGGCTTAGCCGTTTTTTTATGCTCCTCAATGGTAATCAAATCGGCAAAGCTTTGCAGCGGGTGGCGCGTGGCGGCCTCCATGCTTACCACCGGTTTTCCCGAATATTTTATAAACTGGTTGAGAATGGTTTCGTTGTAATCGTACTCACGACTTTCGAAGCGGGCAAACGAGCGCACGCCAATAATATCGCAGTAGCTGCCCATTACCGGAATGGCCTCCAAAATATGCTCCGTTTTGTCGCCGTCCATCACCACGCCGCGCTCGGTTTCGAGCTTCCATGCGCCGTGGTTAATGTCGAGCACAATTACGTTCATGCCCAAGTTCATAGCCGCCTTTTGCGTGCTGAGGCGCGTACGCAAACTTGAATCGAAAAAAACCAAAAGCATGGTTTTATTTTTCCCCAAAGTATCCCAAGCAAAAGGATTTTTCTTTACATCAATCGCCTCTTTTACAGCATTTTGTAAATTTTCAATATCGTTTACGCAGGTAAAATTTTTCATAATCTTTTTCATTCAAAAATTCAAAATTTAAAGATTCAATTTTTAAATCGTTAAATTATTGAATCCTTGAATTTCCCGTGGCTTGCAAAGGTACGCTTTTTTTTGTATTTTTGCCCCTCGATTTTTAGATGCTACTTTTAAATTTTATCAGAAAAATTGAAGGTAAAAATTTTAGCCGCTACCGCTGAGCACGCCGTGTTCGCCGAGCGCATTTGCAACATGATACTCGAGTCCGCCAAGCAGCGCGGCACGGGCATTGCCTCGCGCACGCCCGAGTATATTGCGCAAAAAATGCGCGACGGAAAAGCCGTGGTGGCCATTGATACCGACCTCAACCGCGCGGTGGGCTTCAGCTACATTGAAACGTGGGGGCACGGCAAGTTTGTGGCAAATTCAGGCCTCATTGTTGACCCCGAGTACCGCAACATGGGCTTGGCGTACAAAATTAAGCAAAGAATTTTCAACCTCAGCCGCGAAAAATATCCCAACGCGCGCATTTTTGGCATCACAACGGGGCAAGCCGTTATGAAAATCAACTCGGCGCTGGGCTACGTACCCGTTACCTTTGCCGAGCTTACCGACGACCAAGAGTTTTGGCAGGGCTGCAAGGGCTGCCGCAACTACGATATTTTGGAGCGCACCAACCACCGCATGTGCCTGTGCACCGGCATGTTGTACGACCCCGAAAAGCACAAAACGCTGTGGGACAAATCGCTTGATTTTATTCGCAAGCACAATACCCGCGCCCAGCGCACGCGCTTCCGCTGGTGGATGCGCAGCCGCAAGCAAAAGCAGCGAAAGTTGGTAAGGTTTGGAAAGGGAAAAAAGTAAAAATTCGACATGCGATTTGCGACGCGCGATTTATCCAAATTGAGTAGTCGCGTGTCGCAAATCGAACATCGCATATCATAAAAAATTTATCGAAAATGGAAAAAGTTTTAGTTGCCTTCAGCGGAGGTTTGGATACCTCGTTTTGCGTAAAATATTTGAAGGAAGAAAAAGGCATGGAGGTGCATACAGCCCTGGTAAACACTGGCGGTTTTAGCGAAAGCGAGCTGCAAACCATTACCCAAAAAGCCGCCGAGCTGGGCAGCGCAAGCCACGTAAACATTGACGTTACCGAAGAGTACTACCAAAAGTGCATTCGCTACATGATTTACGGCAACATTCTGAAAAACAGCACCTACCCGCTTTCCGTAAGCTCCGAGCGCGCTTTTCAGGCCATTGCCATTGTAGAGTACGCCAAAAAAATCGGCGCCAAGCACATTGCGCACGGCAGCACCGGCGCCGGCAACGACCAAGTTCGCTTCGACCTCATTTTTCAAGTCATTGCGCCCGAAATCAACATCATTACGCCCATTCGCGACCTAACTATTTCGCGGCAGGACGAAATTGATTTTCTCAAAAAGCACGGCTACGATTTTCCTTGGGCAAAGGCAAAATATTCTATCAATCAAGGACTTTGGGGCACCAGCGTGGGCGGCGTAGAAACGCTGAAGGCCAACGGAGAGCTGCCCGAAGAAGCCTACCCAACGCAAGTTACCAAAAACGGAGCCGAAAAAGTACACATTGAGTTTGTAAAAGGCGAAGCCGTAGCGCTCAACGGTAAAAAAATGGGCGCGGTGGAGTTGATTCGCGAGCTGGGAAAAATCGCCGGGCCCTACGGCGTAGGTCGCGACACGCATGTGGGCGACACCATTATTGGCATCAAAGGGCGCGTAGGTTTTGAAGCCGCCGCACCGCTTATTCTCATAAAGGCGCACCACCTTTTAGAAAAACATGTGCTTACCAAGTGGCAGCAGTACTGGAAAGAGCAGTTGGCCAACTGGTACGGCATGCTGCTGCACGAGGCGCAGTACTTGGAGCCTGTAATGCGCGACATCGAAAAATTCCTCGAATCTTCTCAAGAAACCGTTACCGGAAGCGTAGAAGTAAAGCTGCAACCCTACCACTTCAGCATTGTGGGCTGCACCAGCAAGCACGACTTAATGAGCAGCAAATTTGGCGAGTACGGCGAAATCAACAAGGCCTTTACCGGCGACGATGTGAAGGGATTTACCAACATACTGAGCATGCAAATGAAAATTTGGAACGGAGTAAATAGGTAGTTTGACAATTGTTAAACGCTTAGCGTAAAACAATTTAAATCTTGCATCGGTAATTGTTGCAAATTTTGCAACAGTTCAAACTTAAGCGGCATTACAAATGCCGCTTTTTTATTGACCAATTTGAAATTTGGAATCCGAAATCTGAAATTTTTCTAAATACATTTGCATGTTACCAAAAAGTAACATACCTTTGTTCCCGAATGGTAACATAATTTTTTGCCATGAAGAAAAAAAGCATTACAGCTGAAAGAGACCGCGAAGCCACCGAGCAGCGCCTGCTCAACGCCATTGGCGAAATGGTGGTCGAAAATGGATTTGAAAGCATTGGAATAAATGCTGTAGCTGCGCATTCCGGAGTTTCCAAAGTTTTAATATACAGGTATTTTGGTTCAATTGATGGACTTTTGGCTGCCTACGTTTTGCAGCAAGATTTTTGGCTCAACGCTTCGTTTGAAATTCCAAAAAGCAGGCAGGAGCTACCTGCGTTTTTGAAAAAAATGTATAGGCAGCATGTTGCGCACCTACGCAGCAACCCCGCGCTAAAAATGCTTTACCGTTGGGAGCTATCGACCAAAAACGATGTGCTTGCAGAGCTTAGCAGACAGAAGGAAAAAGCAGGTATAGCACTCGTTAGCGCAGTGGCCAAGGTTGCAGGAGTTCCCCAAAAAGAAGTTGCACCACTGGCCACTATTTTGTCCGCAGCCATAACCCACCTGGTAATTTTGGGCGATTTTTACCCGCGCTACAACGGTATAAAAATAAACGAAGATGCCGGTTGGCGGCAGCTGCTCAAAACCATAGATGCGCTGATTGACGACTTTATGCTGAAAAGCAAAAAGACTATTGTGCAAAAAAGGAGTGGAGCACCCACCGTCATTGCGAGGAGCGAGGCACGAGCGACGCGGCAATCTCACAATTAGTCTTGAGATTGGCTTCGCCGGGCTCAGCATGACAAATAGCAAACATGGACACTTAAAATAATGAATGTCCTATTTTTTTAACCCACATGTTACCACTTGGTAACATGTTAATTAATTTGTAAAACATAAACTATGAAAAAAATGATGATGTTAGCATTGGCTTTTTTACCGCTCGCCATCTTTTCTTGCCAAAAAGAGCTGGTAGAGTACGAGAGCGGCGACATAAAAGTGAGCATTGAGCAGGGCGAAAATTGGCTGCACGATTTTCCGCTGTTTTTGGGAATTAAAAAGAAAAATGCGCCGCAAGTTGCAGTTTGGATAGAAAAAACCGATGGAACTTATCTTTCCAGCATTTACGTAACGCACAAAATTGCCACCCAATCGTGGATTGCTGCGGGCGGAAGCACCAGGAAGGAAGCCCTACCCCACTGGCTCCACGCCCGTAGCGCACAGGGTTTGCCGCAGCCAACCAAAGAGCAGCCGCTAACTATTGATGCAGCTTCGGGCGCAACGTCCACCGGAGGCGAGCCGCTAACCGACGCCATTTCGGGCGCTACGCCCACCGGCAGCTTTGATGTAAAGCTGAAGCCCGGCAACGATTTGCCGCAACAGTTTGTGGTAAAAGTTGAAATCAACCAATCGACCGATTTTAACAACGCTTTTCCAAAAGCTGCAAAGGTGGGCGATGCCAACTACTCGGGCGGCGAAATGGGCAGCGGACAGCCTGCGCTGGTGTACGCTGCAACGGTTGATTTAACCTCTGAAAGCAAGCAGTACGAAGCTGTTTTACTTGGCCACAGCAGCCCCGATGGAAGCGATGGTGCAATTAATACAGATTTGTCGGGCTCGGGATTGACCACCGCGCTGAGCATTGTAAAAAGCATAAAAATTACCATTCAATGAAAAAATTTGCACTCATAACCATTGCTTTTTTTGCGCTGCTAAACGCAAAGGCGCAGCTTGCCGAACGCCTAACTTTTGCCACCAGCATTGGCACGGGCATTGCCAT
>JAITVR010000163.1 GCA_031285695.1 Prevotellaceae bacterium | reverse complement strand
ATAATTTAAAGACTTAATCAAAAACAGGTCTTCCATTCGTATTACCCTTTGCAAAGTCTTGACACACTTCAAGTATCCATTTGTGATTTGAGGCTGAAAGCGATATTTTTTGTCACTTGTTTTCTCGTTCTCGTACAATTCTCGCAAATACTCCTTTTCAAACGTAACCTCCATACCGTGATTATGTGTTTAACGCAAAGGTAATACAAGTTTTGAATATTCACAAAAAAAGAGAACTTTTTTATACAGTCAATCAAAACTTATACTTTACAACAGAATAAAGCAAGATAAGCATTTTTTAGAGAAATGATAACCAAGGCTTTTTGTTTGCCTATAAATCAATCTTAATTTTGTTAAATTAGGCTTTTGATTTTAAATGCAACTATTTCATTTTAAAATAAATACATTTATCTATATTAGATAAACACAAGCGAAAACTTGGAATACGGCAAAAGCTGCGCTATCTTTGTCGTAAATCTAATCTAAAAACCTTCTGCCTATCAGCTTAAACATCTACTCTTAACCAAAAAAGTAGCGTATGTAACACATCTACTCTTAACTTTAAATTTTTAAGAGTATGCGTACGGAATGTTTAAGCGATACTGACCTCATTCGGCAGTTCGTTAATCAGCACGACAATACAGCATTCGAAGCCTTGCTCGAAAGGTATCGTAAAAAGGTGTACACCTACATTTACCTAATGGTAAAGCGCAGGGAGGTGGCCGATGATGTTTTTCAGGAAACCTTCATCAAAGTGGTGCACTCGCTTAAGGAGGGCAAGTACGAGGACAGCGGAAAGTTTTTGCCCTGGGTGTCGCGCATTGCGCACAACAAGGTTATTGACTACTTCCGCAACCAGCACCAAAGCAACGAGTGCTGCGGCGACAACGGCGAGTGGTCGGCTGTGGCGGGCAACGATTTTTCGGACCTCAACGCCGAGGATAAAGCGGTGCACATACAAATTCGCAAGGATGTGCGCCAAATGCTCGACTATTTGCCTGCCGACCAGCGCGAAATTGTTGTTATGCGCCACTACATGGAAATGAGCTTTAAGGAAATTGCCGAGCAGCTAAATGTTAGCCTCAACACCGCTTTGGGAAGAATGCGCTACGCCGTTTTAAACCTTCGCAAAATGGTGGAAACAAACAAAATAACGCTCGAAATATAGCCGCTGAAGTCGGCGATTTTCTCAAATTTTTATTTTTATTTTTCATCACACACAATAATTCGTTCTCCACAGGCGTTAACTATATAAGTTGAACAAAATGCTCAACAAAACGTAACCAAAACGCCTATGAATGTTTTTTACTATTGCTACTCTTACCAACTTGAAGGACAACACGAGCAGGAATTGCTTTGCAGCGCAGAGCAAATGTTTGAACTCCCGAGCGATTTGCAGCCTGCTTTAGCCCAGCTAAAGAGCGCGGAGTTTGATGTTGACCAAAGGGTGGCGGACAAGATTTTGGCATTTGCATGCCAGCAGTAAACGCAAGTATATTGCGTTTTTTAGAGGGGGTTGGGCAGCTTGCGGTTTCGCAGCTGCCCAATTTTTTTTGTACCTTTGGAGTAAGTTTTTTCCGAATTCACTACATTTCGCTATTTGTCATGCTGAACGAAGTGAAGCATCTCATGCTACTAGCGTGCCAACTTGAGATGCTTCACTTCGTTCAGCATGACAACGAGGAAGCCTAAAGCACGTAATTCAGGAGTTTTTCACAAAAGCCATGTTGCTGCGACTACAAAAATTTGTTGAACAACATCAACTCTTTACCCCGCACGACCACATTTTGGTGGGCGTAAGCGGCGGCGTTGACTCCGTTGCGCTGCTACACTTGCTGCTGTGCGCAAAGTATAAAATTGCCGTGGCGCACTGCAACTTTTCGCTTCGTGGCGAGGAATCAGACGGCGATGAAGATTTTGTTCGCGCGCTGTGCACAAAAAATAATTTGCCGTTTTTTACAACAAAATTCAACACCGAAGAGTATGCAAAAGCGCAGGGCGTGTCCATTCAAATGGCGGCGCGCGCGCTGCGCTACCAGTGGTTTGAGCAGGTGGCAAGCGAAAATAGCTTCACAAAAATTGCCGTGGCGCACAACCTCAACGATGATGTGGAAACTTTTTTTATAAACCTTGCGCGCGGCACAGGGTTGCAGGGTTTGCAGGGAATTTCGCCGCTACAAAATAAGCTTGTGCGGCCGCTGCTTTTTGCCACGCGCGAAGAAATTGTGCGCTACGCAACGCAGCACAGCATCGGCCACCGCGAGGATTCATCGAACAGCAGCACCAAGTACGCGCGCAACTTTATTCGGCACCAAATACTGCCGGAGTTTGCGCAGCTCAACCCCTCGTTTTTGCAATCGATGCAGCAAAATATGGCGCGCATAAGCAGCGCACAGCAAGCTATTGAAAGCGTTGCAACCGAAATAAAAAAACGCTGCTGCACCGAAGTTGACGGCAACCTGCACATTAGCATAAGCGCGCTACCCGAAGCGCAGCGCGAGTTTTGGCTTTACGAGCTGCTGCAGGATTACAATTTTTCGGGCGATGTGGTAAAAAACATTGCGCAGTCGCTTGACGGAATTTCGGGAAAAAAATTTTACTCGCCCACCCACGCGCTCATTAAGGACAGAGATTTGCTCATCGTTTCCCTGCAAAAAAACAGCGAACAAAGTAGCATCAGCATAGCGCAATCAGAAGTTGACGCGGGCGTGCAAATTCCGCTCAGCACAGGAAAAACGCTTGCGCTGCGCGTGGTGCATCGCAGCGAGGTGGACTTTTCGCTTGGCGAAAATGTTGCGTTTTTAAGCTACGAAAACTTACAATTTCCGCTTGCGCTGCGCGGTTGGCAAAGCGGCGATTCGTTCGTGCCCTTAGGCATGAGCGGCGAGCAAAAGCTGAGCGATTTTTTTGTGAATATAAAGCTTAGCATTTTTGAAAAATCGGCGCAGCTGCTGCTGTGCTGCGCCAGTGGCAGCGTGGCTTGGGTGCTTGGGCGCAGGGTGGACAACCGCTTTCGCGTACGGCCAGAGGCGCAGAAAATTTTACGCGCTGAAATAATATCATAACCCTGCAAAAAACGCCGAAGAAAATGAGCAAAAAACTTTTTTACATTGTAGCCCTTGCGCTGCTGCTGGCTGGCTGCCAAGCGCGCGAAACGGAAGTCGTAATTCTTTCGCTCAACGACCTGCACGCCAAAATTGACAACTTGGATAAGGTTGCTGCCTTTGTGGAAAAAGAGCGCGCCGAAAATCCCAACGTGCTGCTGCTGGCGGCCGGCGATTTATTTTCGGGAAACCCTGTGGTGGACTACTATCCCGACAAGGGTTTTCCCATGATTGACCTTATGAACGAGATAAAATTTGACGCCGTAACGCTGGGCAATCACGAGTTTGATTACGGACAGAATGCCTTAGCCAATCGCATGGCGCAGGCCAATTTCCCCTTTTTGTGCGCCAACATTTGCGCTGATAGCAGCAAAATTCCCGCGCCAAAACCCTACCTGTTTTTTACCAAAACCGGAGAAAAAGTTTGCGTAGTGGGGCTTGGTCAAGAGCGCCCCGAGGCGCTTACCGAAAGCCTAAAAAACCTAACTTTTCACAACCCTATTGAGGAGCTTAGCAAGTACACTTGGCTGCGCAAAAAAAGCAACCTGCTCATTGCGCTCACGCACTTGGGCGTGGAGCAGGACTCGCTGCTGGCCCTGCGCTACGGCGCGCTCGACCTCATTGTGGGCGGGCACTCGCACACCAAGCTCGACACCGGAATGCTGGTGAACG
>JAITVR010000021.1 GCA_031285695.1 Prevotellaceae bacterium | reverse complement strand
CCTTCGGGAAAATTTGTGATAACCAACTTTACAGGATTCAAAACGGCCATGCGACGCAGCGCGCGCTTATTCAAATCCTCGCGCACGCACCATTCTAACAATGATAAATCTATCACGTTGTCGCGCTTTGCCACGCCTACTTTTTCGGCAAAAAGACGAATGCTTTCGGGCGTGTAACCGCGGCGACGAATGCCGCAAATGGTGGGCATGCGGGGGTCGTCCCAACCGCTTACGTAACTATTTTTTACCAACTCCAATAATCTGCGCTTGCTCATTACGGTGTAAGTCAAATTGAGGCGCGCAAATTCGTACTGGTGTGAAGGGAAAATTTCTAATTTTTCTACAAACCAATCGTACAGCGGACGGTGCACATCGAACTCGAGCGTGCAGATGGAGTGCGTAATTTTTTCGATGGAATCGCACTCGCCGTGCGCGTAATCGTACATGGGGTAAATGCACCACTTGCTGCCGGTGCGGTGGTGGTCGGCGTGTAGAATGCGGTACATAATGGGGTCGCGCATGAGCATGTTGGAGTGCGCCATGTCGATTTTTGCGCGAAGCACTTTTGCGCCATCGGCAAATTCGCCGGCGCGCATACGCGAAAATAAATCTACGTTTTCCTCCACGCTGCGGCTGCGGTAGGGGCTGTCGATGCCGGCTTTGGTAACCGTTCCGCGGTTGAGGCGAATTTCCTCCTGCGTTTGGTCATCGACATACGCCAAGCCTTTTTTGATGAGCGCCACCGCCCAATCGTACAGCTGCTCGAAGTAATCGGAAGCGTAAAATTCGTTGGCCCAGCTAAAGCCAAGCCACTTTACATCTTGCTTGATGGAGTCAACGTATTCGGTATCTTCCTTCACAGGATTGGTATCGTCAAAGCGCAGGTTGGTGGCGCCGCCGTACCTTTTGGCCAAGCCAAAGTTGAGGCAAATGCTTTTGGCGTGCCCAATGTGCAGGTAGCCGTTGGGCTCGGGCGGAAAGCGCGTGAGTATGCTTTTGTGCTTTCCCGCCGCAATGTCGGCCTCTATAATTTCTTCTAAAAAATTGAGCGAACGCTCGGGATTGTTGGCTGCTTCTGTCATTTTCCTGATTTAATTCCAAGTTCCAAATTTAAAATTCCAAATTGTGGAGATTCCGGCGTTTTGAATTTGAAATTTGGAATCTTGAATTTGAAATTTTTTCCAAAGTTACAAAATTATGGGCACAACGCAGCTTTTTTGTATATTTGTAGGATATAAAAATGGATAAAAGATAAAGGACGAAAAGAATAAAGACATTTACAGTCTTTTTATTCCTGCTCTTTTTGTCTTTTTTCCAAAAATACTTTAGGATTATGGAAGAAATTTCAGCGCTAATTATTGAGCTGCTCAAAACGCACAACCGCGTTTCGCTGCCGGGCGTAGGCGCCTTTGTGGCCAGCCCGCAGGCCGCCATTATCGACAAGGAAGCTAAAACGATAACGCCGCCGTCGAAGCGTATAATATTTTCGAAAAACGAAACTTGGAACGATGGATTTTTGGAGCAGGCGTACGCCGAGCGCCGCGGGGTAAGCCTTGACGAGGCGCGCGACAGGCTGCGCCACGTCATTACCGACATTCGCTTTGAGCTCGACGCCACAGGAAAAATGCTGCTGCCCGGCCTGGGCACGCTCAAGCAGTCGCAGGCGCGCGATATTAGCTTTGGGCTCAACAAAAACCTCAACCTCAAGGGCGATTCTTTTGGCCTAAGCGAGGTAAAAATAGAGCCGAGCGCAGGCGCATTTAAGCTGAAAAAATTGAAGAACATAAAACCAAAATCGACATCTTCTACCTCCTCTGCATCGGTGGCCAACAACCTACCAATGCTCATGCTGCTGGGCGTAATGTTGGTTATTATTTCGGCGCTGGTGCTTTACCTTTTCCTTAGCCACGGCAGCAGCAAAAGCGATGACTTGTTTACGCCGCCCACCGCGCCCAGCGAGGTGGAGCAGCCCGCTGCACAGCCGCAACCTGCGGTATCCACCGAGCCTACGGAGTACATTATGCACACGCCGCCGCCTGCGGTAAAAGCGCCTGCACCTGCTGCGCCAAAGCCGCAAGCGGCCGCCGCTTCTTCGCGCTGCGAATACTGCGTGGTGGCCACCAGCCTGAGCACCGAAGAGGGCGCGCAGCACAAGTCACAGCAGTACCGCGATATGGGCTACAAATCGACTGTGGTAAACAGCGGCAACAACCGCTACCGCGTAACGCTGGGCTGCTACCGCACGCACGACGCGGCAAGGCGCGAGCTGCGCAAAACGCAGGAGTTTATTACCGATGCGTGGATTTTGGAGGACTGTGAATAGTGGAGAGTTGAGAATTGAAAATTGAGAGTTGAAAATGAGGAAGATTAAGAATATTAAGAGGTTTAGGAATGAAAACCTTCTTAATATTCTTAAACTTCCTAATCTTCTCTTCCCTTTATGAACTTTACATGCTTATCCTCATACGTTGATTTTTTGGAGCAGCGAGGCGAGCTGCTGCGCGTGCGCGAGTTCGTAAATCCGGTGCTCGAAATGGCCGAAGTGGCCGACCGCATAAGCAAAAGCGAGGGCGGCGGCAAGGCAATTCTGTTTGAAAACAGCGGTACAAACTTTCCCGTGCTGATGAATATGATGGGCAGCAATGCCCGCATGTGCGCCGCGCTTGGCGTACAAGATTTGAACGATGTGGGGAAAAAGTTGGACAGCTTTTTTGCCAACATTATGCAGCCAAAAAAAAACCTTTGGGAAAAGCTACAGCTGCTACCCACGCTTAAGCAAGCGGCAGCGTGGCTTCCGCGAATGCAAAAAGCCAAGGGCGAGTGCCAGCAAGTCATTATTCGCAACCCCGATTTAAACCGGCTCCCCATACTACAGTGCTGGCCGCACGATGGCGGCAGGTTCATTACGCTGCCCATGGTGCACACGCGCGATTTACACACCGGCGCGCGCAACGTGGGCATGTACCGCATGCAGATTTTTGACCAAAAAACTACCGGCATGCACTGGCACCGACACAAAACCGGAGCACGCCACTTTGAGCAGTACAAGGCAGCGGGGCAACGTATGCCCGTAGCCGTAGCCCTTGGCGGCGACCCTGCCTACACCTACTGCGCCACCGCACCGCTACCCGACAATGTGGACGAATACCTGCTTGCCGGATTTTTGCGCAGCAAGCCTGTAAGCTTGGTAAAGTGCATTACGCAGCCGCTGGAAGTTCCCGCCGATGCCGATATTGTGATTGAGGGCTACGTGGACCCCACCGAGCCGCTTACCATCGAAGGACCCTTTGGCGACCACACAGGTTTTTACTCGCTCCAAGATTACTACCCGCGCCTGCACGTAACCTGCATTACGCATCGTAAAAATGCGATATACCCTGCCACGCTGGTGGGCATTCCGCCGCAGGAAGACGCCTACATGGGCAAGGCTACCGAGCGCATTTTTTTGTCGCCAATTCGCTTAGCCATGCTGCCCGAAATGGTGGACATGCACCTGCCCTTTGAAGGCGTGGCGCACAACATTGTGATTGTAAAAATAAAGAAAACCTACCCGGGGCAAGCCCAAAAAACCGCCAACGCGCTGTGGGGAGCAGGGCAAATGATGTTCAACAAAATGCTGCTGGTGGTGGACGATGAAGAGGTGGACCTGACCGACTACCTCGCGCTGTGCCGCTGCGTGCTGCGCCACTTCAACCCCGCCACCGATATGTACTTTGGCAAGGGCCCGCTTGATGTGCTCGACCACGCTGCACAGGCCTGCGGATACGGCGGCAAAATGTGCATTGATGCTACGCAAAAGCTACCCGAAGAGTTTGCCACTGCGCGTTGCTACCCTAAGCCTGTCGAAGGCGATTGTCATTGCGGGCTTGACCCGCAATCCCCCGCAAAAAGCGACTTCTATTATGAGATTGCGGGTCAAGCCCGCAATGACAGCCCACAGGCACCTGTCGCTCTCTTTCGCTTTACCCACTCCTTTACCCCTACCGAAAATTGCCTCATTCAAGTAATTTTCGATGGCAACGTAAACCTTGCCGACACCGCCATCTGCGTGTGGCTGCTGGGCAACAACGTGGACCCTGCGCGCGACTGCCGCATGGAAAACAACATGCTAATAGTTGATGCCACCGGCAAGCGCAAGGGCAGCAACGGCTTTACCCGCCCCTGGCCCAACGTGGTGTGCACCGCCCCCGAAACCATTGCTGCAATAGATGAAAAATGGAGCAGCTTGGGTTTAGGCAAATTCATTCCCTCGCCCTCGCTACGCTACCAAGGCCTGCAGCAGGGCACGGGAGCAAGTGTAGTTGTTAATGGTTATGGCAGGTCTGTCAGTTGCTGCTGTGCTGAACCTCCTTGTTGAGTCGGTGTAAGAACCTCAGCCCAACGTGGGCAGCTTGGTGCTTGGCACATGTTTTACCTCCATTCGTATACGCCACTCCTGCGGAAAGAGGTTGTTGCAGCGGTTGCCCAGGTTTTTTACAAAACCCAGCGGCAAACCGTTGTAGCGCACCAGCTCAAAGCCTTTGCTTTGCGATGGAGAAGTGAAAACTTCCCTTTTGAGAAAAAGCAAAGCGTTGTGCAAATCCAAATCAATGCAGGGAAAAGCCTCGGCGTTGAGCGCGGTAGAAAGCGCCAGCGAGTGGTGCGGAATGTAATCTTTACCCTTTACTTCTGCCAAAATTACTCCACTCTGCACAAGGCGCAGCGCTTGGCTTAGCTGCGCAATATGCTCGCCAAAGCGGGAAGGAAAAGCCTTGATAAAGCTGTTGGTTTGAGTGAAGGTAAAATCGGCAGGGCTGCTGAGCCAATGCTTTAAATCAACGATTGTCATTGCGGGCTTGACCCGCAATCCCATGCCTGACTTGCCACTTCCACGATTGGGAGATTGCGGGTCAAGTCCGCAATGACAG
>JAITVR010000004.1 GCA_031285695.1 Prevotellaceae bacterium | reverse complement strand
AAGCAATCTCATGAGATTGCCGCGTTGCTCGTACCTCGCTCCTCGCAATGACGACTTTAGAGTAATTTATGCCTAACGATTTTTTCAAATTCAAGCAGTTTACCATTCGTCAAAACGCCTGCTCCATGAAGGTGGGCACAGACGGCGTGCTGCTTGGTGCGTGGGTAAATGCGGGTGAAAATATGCAGCGAATTTTAGATATTGGAACGGGCACAGGCGTGATTGCCATTATGCTTGCGCAACGTTTTTTGCAGGCGAAAATTGATGCTGTAGAAGTTGACGAAGCGGCAGCAAATCAAGCACTGGAAAATGTAAAAAGTAGCCCATGGAATTCGCGCCTCAACATTTTTCATCAAAAATTTAACGAATTTGCAAACAGCGCAAACCAGCGCTACGACTTGATTGTATCCAATCCACCCTACTTTTTAAATTCGCTCACATCGCCCAACAGCGGACGAACTACAGCGCGCCACGCCGAAGAATTGCAGCACGAAGAGCTAATTATCGGCAGCCTAAAGCTGCTTTCAGAGCAAGGAAAATTGGCGGTAATAATGCCCTACGTGGAGGGAAATATTTTTATTGCGCTGGCCGCAAAATCCGGACTTTTTTGCAACCGCAAGCTAAATGTTTCTACCAAAAAAGACCGCCCGACAAAACGTTTGCTCATGGAGTTTTCGCGCAGCAAAACGAAGTTAGACGAGGAAAATCTTTACATAGAAAACACTACACTCAACTCGTTTACAGACGAGTACAAGGAGTTGACGAAAGATTTTTATCTGCGATTTTAGCTACATCACATCTTTCCCAATATCTCTGCGGAAATATTTTCCTTCGTATGAAAAATTTTCCACCTCTGCATACGATTTTATTAAGGCATTTTGCAAGGTATCGGCGGTAGAAGATACAACTACAACGCGACCTCCTGCAGTTTCAAGAACGCCATTGTTCATGCGGGTTCCGGCGTGAAAAGTTAGGCTGTTTTTCACATTTTCAAGTCCGTTTATGGCAATGCCTTTTTGGTAATCGCCCGGGTAGCCACCGCTTACGCAAACCACCGATGCGGCAGCCTGCGGAGCAATGCCACAGCGGCGTTCGGCCAAGTTGCCTTTTGCCACGCCGTCAAATAAATCGACTAAATCGGCGTCCAAGCGAAGCATTACGCTTTCGGTTTCGGGGTCGCCCATGCGCACGTTGTACTCAATAACCATCGGCTCTCCGCCAACATTTATCAAGCCAAAAAAGATGAAACCTTTGTAGGTAATTTTTTCGCTTTGCAAACCTTTTACCGTTGGCTCAACGATACGCGTGCGCACTTTTTCCATGAATTCGGCAGTGGCAAAAGGCACCGGCGAAACGCTGCCCATGCCGCCTGTGTTCAAGCCTGTATCGCCCTCGCCTATTCGTTTGTAGTCCTTTGCCTCGGGAAGAATTTTATACGATTTTCCATCGGTTAAAACAAAAACCGACAGCTCCACTCCGCTCAAAAATTCCTCCACCACTACCGTGCTGCTCGACTCGCCAAACATGCCGTTGAGCATTTCTTGCAGCTGCGTTTTTGCCTCGTTCAAATCATCTAAAATAAGCACGCCTTTTCCGGCAGCCAAACCGTCGGCCTTGAGCACGTACGGCGGTTTCAGCGATTCGAGAAAGGCAAAAGCTTCGTCAATATTTTTGCTTGTAAACGATTTGTAGCGCGCTGTGGGAATACTAAATTTTGCCATAAACTGCTTGGCAAAATCCTTGCTTCCTTCGAGCTGCGCACCCACTTTTGAGGGGCCAACTACAGGAATATTTTTCAGCTCGGAATCAGCAGCGAAAAAGTCGTAAATACCACGCACCAAGGGCTCTTCGGGGCCAACTACCACCATGCTGATGTTGTTTTGCAGCACGGCATTTTTTACCGCCGAAAAATCGTTGGGATTGATGTTTAAGTTTGTTCCTAACGCTGCTGTGCCGGGGTTTCCGGGGGCAATAAATAGCTGCGATAGCTTTTCGCTTTGCTTCATTTTCCACGCCAGCGCATGCTCGCGGCCACCCGAACCAAGAAGAAGAATATTCATGAATTTACAATTTGACGAATTACTATTTACAATTTAAATACATTGCCTATTGCCAACTACTTACTGCTTACTTACATTCCTCTTTATGCCCTCAAGCGTTGCTCGTTTTATGGCTGAATGCTCAAAGTTTTTTTCAAAATCTTCCGCGCTCATGGCAAGCCAATCCTCGTGTGTGAGCGTTTGCAGCAATGGCAAAATTTGCATTTCATCGTGCTGCACTACCGCTGCTTTTTTGTTCCACGGACAAGCATTTTGGCAAATATCGCAGCCAAAAATGTACTTTGGTTGCCCAAAATTTTCATCAGAGGCAGCATTTTTTTCGCAGGTATGCGCCTCAATAGTTTTGTACGACCAGCATTTGCGCGCATCCACCAAAGCGTTGTCCACAATGGCCTGCGTGGGGCAAGCCTCGATGCAGCGCGTGCACGTTCCGCAGCAATTTTTTACCTGCACCGGCGGCGCAACTTCAACCTCAGCATTTAGCAGCAGCGTGCCGATGTAAACATACGAACCAAGCTGCTTATTTATCAGCATTCCGTTTTTGCCAATCCAGCCCAAACCCGCTGTGGCAGCCCAGTAGCGCTCTTGCAGCGGCGCGGAATCGGTAAAAGTGCGACCGCGCAATTTTGGATTTTCTTGCTGCAAAATTTTCAATAACGCCCACAACTTTTTTTTCAGCAGCTCGTGGTAATCCATGCCGTAGGCGTAGCGCGAAACCTGCGGTAGGCGCTGCGGTTGCTGCCATTTTGTGTTGTACGAAAAAAGAACGATGACTGCCGTTTTTGCGCCATCGCGCAGCATGAGGCGCGGGTCGGCGCGCTTGTCGGCAAAGCGGCGCAGGTAGCTCATTTGTGCGCTGTAACCCTTCTGTAACCAATCGGAAAAACGTTGCTGCTGCTCGCTTGGAAGACCATTTAAGGCAATCACTTCGCAAGCATCGAAATTCATACCCTGCGCTGCTTTTTTTATAGTGTCAACAGTCAACAATTTCAAATTCAAATATTCAAGAAATTCAACAATTCAATTTTTGAATACTTGAATTGTTGAATTTCTCGAATCGTTTTTTTACATAAAACCCAACTCCAGCTTGGCCTCCTCGCTCATCATATCCTTTGTCCAAGGCGGGTCAAACACAAGGTTTACCTCGGCTGAAACAACGCCCGTAACCGCCGCCGTCTGCTCCTGCACATCGCGCACAATATCGTCGGCAATGGGGCAGTTGGGCGCGGTAAGCGTCATGGTTATAACAACTTTGCCCTCCTCGCTCACGTTCACTTCGTAAATGAGCCCAAGCTCGTAAATGCTTACGGGAATTTCGGGGTCATAAATGTTGCGCAGCACGCGCACAATGTCTTTTTGTATGGCTAATATTTGTTCGGAATCCATTTCCTATTTTTTGTGTTTTTACCCCCAACCCCCTCAAGGGGGCTATAACATTAGCACTTCGGTTACGGCCCCCTTTAGGGGGTTGGGGGTGTTTTTTTCGGAGTACAAACTTAGTCAGAATATGGAGTTTTACAAAATTTTGCCGTTCGGCTTTTTTTTGCTAACATTGTAAGTTATTCTTTACGCCTTTTATTTTTTGCACAACTATTTGATAATGAGCGAGTTAGAGAAAAATATTTCAGCCAATAAGCAGCGACAATTTGACAAAAGCTACCTGCAAATGGCGCGCATATGGGGGAAAAATTCGTACTGCAAGCGGCGGCAGGTGGGCGCGCTTTTGGTCAAAGACCGCATCATTATTTCGGACGGATACAACGGCACGCCATCGGGTTTTGAAAACGAGTGCGAGGACGATGATAACAAAACAAAGCCCTACGTGCTGCACGCCGAGGCGAACGCGATTACGAAGGTGGCCAAATCGAACAACAGCAGCGAGGGCGCAACGCTGTACATTACCACATCGCCGTGCGTGGAGTGCGCCAAGCTGATTATTCAGGCGGGAATTCGGCGCGTAGTGTTTGCCGACCACTACCACTGCGCCGATGGCGTGTCGCTGCTAGAGCGCACGGGCATTAAGGTTGAACAAATAAACATTGATTGATTAGAGAAGTATGGGGTTGAAAATTAGTAATAAAAAGTTGATGCTATGGCTCAGCTTTGTGGCGGTGCTGCTGATTGGAGTAATGCTGGGATTTCGCCTGCAGGAGGACGACCTACAGCGAAAGTATGACCTGCTGCAAAAGTGGAACAAGCTGAACACCGTGCTCAACCTTGTGGACAGGGAGTACGTGGATAAAATTTCGCGCACGGAAATAGAGGAAAATGTAATAACCCTAAGCCTGCGCGAGCTCGACCCGCACTCGGTTTACATTCCCGCCTCGGAAATGCAGCAGGCCAACGAAGAACTTGACGGCAACTTTGACGGCATCGGCATTATTTTCAACGTAATGACGGACACTGTGGTGGTCATCAACACCATAGTGGGCGGGCCCTCGGAGCGCGTGGGTGTGCTTTCGGGCGACCGCATTATTACGGTAAACGACAGCGTGATAGCCGGACGAAAAATTTCGCAGGACAGCGTGGTGACGCTGCTGCGCGGCGCAAGCGGAAGCAAGGTTACCAGTGGCGTGCAGCGTTAGGGAGAAAAAAAATGGATTCCCATTTCCATTACGCGCGGAAAAATTCCGGTAAAAAGCGTGGACATAGCCTAC
>JAITVR010000148.1 GCA_031285695.1 Prevotellaceae bacterium | reverse complement strand
TGCAACGCACTTCCGATGGAAAAAATTTACTCATAGATTCTGTAAAAATTATTTCCGAAAACGAAATTCTACTGTTTGTAAACGAAGATTTTTCTTCAAATAATTACACCTTGCAAATTGCCAATTTGCTTGATATTCATGGGCTTAAAAATAGTCTTACGCACGACTTTTCGTTAGAAGTTTTGCGCTATGGCGATATTGTTTTTAGCGAGCTGATGGTGCGCCCAAACAACGAAAGTGAACTGCCCGAAGAGTACATTGAAATTTACAATAGCACCGATAGCGATGTTGCGCTCAGCGGCTTTACCATTGCCTCGCCGGCGCGCACAGGGCGCATTACCGAGGGGGTGGTAAAGGCGCGCAGCTACGCAATTATTGGCGCTGTGCCTAATGTTGAAAACGATATTTCGGTTACAAGTCGCCCTACGTTTACCGATGGCGGAATGTCGCTCACGCTGCGCGATAGCTACGGAATTCCCTTGTGCATGCTCACTTATAGCGATACGTGGTACGCCGATGAGTTGAAAAAAGAAGGTGGTTATTCGCTCGAAAAAGTTGACCTCAATAACCTCGAAGAAAGCGAGAATAATTGGCGCGCATCGCTTGATGAGCGCGGCGGAACGCCCAACAAATCGAACTCTGTTGCTGCCAATAATCCGGATATTACCTCGCCTCGATGTGTGAATTTTTCGGTTAGCGAAAGCTATATAAAGCTTGATTTTAGCGAAGCTTTATTTTCGTTTGAAGAAAATGTAACTAATTGCAAATTAAATAGTTATAATGAAATTTTAAAGCCTTCATTTACTATTGAAAATCCTACAAGTCTAACGTTGAGCCTTCCATTTCCTTTAGAAAAACACAAAGTTTACACCTTATATTCAGATAATTTTGCCTGCGATTTTGCGGAAAATTGTTTGCAAAATTTTGAGCTGCAGCTTGGCTTTGGCGATACACCTTCGGCGGGCGAAGTGGTAATTAATGAGGTGCTGTTTAATCCAAATGCCGGCGGTGTTGATTTTGTAGAGCTGTACAATCGCTCCGAGAAAATTGCGCAGCTACAGGGCAGCATTATTGCTAATCGCAAAGTGGCGAATGGCGAAATTGACAGGTCGTATGTGCTGCCTGCCTACACGCTTTTGCCCAATGAATACGTGGTGTTGACCACCAAACCCGAGCTGGTGCGAGCGCAGTATTACTGCGAAAATTCCGGCGCATTTATTTCAATTCCCACCATGCCGCCGTACGCCAACGAGGCGGGTTGCGTGTCGCTGCTTGGCATTGATAGTTTTTACTATAACGAAAAAATGCACAGCGGCGCGCTGCTCAATAAAAAAGGAATTTCGCTGGAGCGCATAAATCCCAACCGCGATGCAAGCGAAGAATCCAACTGGCTATCGGCTGCGCAGACGGTGGGTTTTGCCACGCCAACCTACAAAAACTCGCAGCACTCGGCGCACGAACAGAGCAGCAACGATGGTATAACGCTGTATCCCGAGGTGTTTTCGCCCGATGGCGATGGCGTTGATGACATGATTTTTATTGACTATCGAATGCCGAGCGAAGGCTACGTGGCTAACATTTCGGTTTTTACTTCAGCCGGAAAAATAGTAAAAACGCTTTGTCGAAATGCAACGCTTGCCGTTGAAGGTCGCCTGTCGTGGGACGGTGTTGATAACGGCGGAAAGCGCGCCGATGTTGGCGTGTACGTGAGTTTTGTTGAAGTGTTTTCGCTCGATGGCAAAGTAAAGCAGTACAAAAAAACGTGCGTTGTTGGCGCACGTTTTTAAACTTTTTCCTCCTCTTTTTTTAATTCTCCAACGTCATTTCATTGCCCGTTACGCTAACTTTAGCCTCTACAGGTTCGGTGCTGCTTGGCGTTGCCGCTTCTTCTGGAGTTTGAGTAGCAGGTGCAGGCGTTTCAGCGTTTGTTGTTTTCGCTTCAGTCGCTGTTGCCTTCTCTTGCTTCACGCTTGGTGGTGTTGCTGCTGCTTCAGTTGCCGGTTGTGGCGCAGGCGCAGTGCTGTGAAAAGCCTTTAGCAGCGCGCTGTCGGCTGCTGCCGATTGCGATGCTCGTGGTGTGCCTGTACCCAAAAGTCCGGTGTAATATTTTTCCAAACCCGAAATATTGTACACCGTGGACATGCCGCTGTTGAAGATGTAGCTCTTATTATTTTCGAGGTTGGTAAGCGTAAAGTTGGAGAGTACAAAAACGCCGCTTGTGTCAATCACAAAATCCAAATCGCTAATTTTCAGCTTGCGAAAGTTGCTCTTGAAGCTGCGCGCGCCGGCCATTTCCACCTTCAGCACGTACGCTCCGTTGGGCGATGAAAGCAAAAACGATTCATCGTCGGCGTAGTAGCGGCTAAGCTTAAAATCGTTGATGCTGACGGATTTTTTCTCGCGTTTTTTCAGCTCTTCAAAAATATTGTTGGCGTATTCTTGAATTTTTTTGTCGCGATTTTCCTCGCTCACGCGCACCACGTAGGCTGCCGTTTTTTCAAATTCGCCCTTAATCAAAAATTTCGACATTTGTGCATCAACGTACTTTTTTACAATTACGTCAACGCGCTCGCTGCTCATGTCGCTGGTCAGCACAAAGCGTTTTTCATCGGCCATGCGCGCAAAGTAGGGCGCGGCCACATCGTAGTTGGCGTCCTTAAACAGCTCGTAGGCCTTTGTTTCGGCCATAGAAACGGCGGGTTTTACCGGTTTTTGCGCCTCAGCGCGAGGCTGCTGTTCGCTTGGCGCTGCTGTTTGCTGAGCGGCCGCTACATTTTCTTTTTTCTCAGTAGTCGCTGCAGGCTTACTCTCGCTTGGTTTTGCTGCGCTACTTTGTTTTTTTACTACCTTACTTTTTTTTGCGGGAGCTTTCTTTTTTGCCGAAGATGTGGTAGTTTTTTGGGCATTGCTTTTGGTTTGCAGTGCAGCTACTTTTACCGGAGCGGCAGCAGAATCGGCTGCTGATGCATTGGCAAAAACGTTGCTTGCGCTAAACGAAAACGCTGCAACGAACGCGAGTATGAGTATCTTTTTCATATCAAGGTTGACTTGATTGTTGGAAAACAAAAATTCTAACTTATAAGCAAAGATAGTCAAGTTTTCGCCGGTTTCCAAACTTTTGTTTATGCAATTTTACTGCCGTTTTTCACATCTACAGCGGGTTGCATGAGGCGCAAATTTCCGTCGTAATCCTCGGCGTACAGTATCATGCCCTGCGATTCGATGCCCATGATGGGGCGCGGCGCAAGATTTATGAGCATGCAAACTTGCTTGCCGATTAAATCCTTCGGCTCAAAATATTCGGCTACGCCGCTCAGCACCGTGCGCTTGTCAATGCCTGTATCCACCAGCATTTTGATGAGTTTTTTGCTCTTTGCAACTTTCTCAGCTTCCAAAATTTTCACCACACGAATGTCCATTTTTTGGAAATCGTCGAAGGTGCAGAGTTCCTTCTGCGGCTCGGCTTGGTGGGCTTGCGCGGCGTTTTCTTCGCGAGATTTTTCCAACTTTTGCAGCTGAAATTCTATCGCCTCGTCCTCTATTTTTTCAAAAAGCAAAACAGGCTCGCCAAGCTGATGTTCAACGGGTAAAAGCGTTGCGCAGCCAAGCGAATCCCATTGTAACATTGTGCTGTCTGCGTTCAAAATATTGCGCAATTTTTCCGCCGTAAATGGTAAAAATGGCTCCATAACAATCGCCAAGTTTGCCGAAATTTGCAGCGCAATATTCAGTATGGTTTTTACGCGCTCCTCATCGGTTTTTATAACCTTCCAAGGCTCGGTGTCGGCAAGGTATTTGTTGCCCAAGCGCGCCAAATTCATTGCCTCGCGCAGCGCTTCGCGAAAGCGGTAATTTTCTAAGTTGCCTTCAACTTTTTCTTTTAC
>JAITVR010000135.1 GCA_031285695.1 Prevotellaceae bacterium | reverse complement strand
TCTTTTTTCTTAACCGCCCTGCGAAAAATTGCTAAAAATTGCTAACTTTGCTCGCTAAGTCTTTTTCTATTTATAAATAATTAATTTTTTTTGTGATGAAACTCAAAATTTTTGCGGCTATGGCCGTAGCTGCGCTGTTGAGCGCCTGCTCTTCGGGCGAAAAGAAACAGGAAATTCAGGCGCTGAAGGTGTCGGAAAACCAACGTTTTTTGGTTACCGCCGATGGCAAACCTTTTATGTGGCTGGGCGATACGGGCTGGCTGCTATCGAGGCTCAACCGCGAGCAAACGGAGCAGTACTTGGAAAATCGCCGTCAGCTGGGCTTTAACGTAGTGCAAACCTCGGTGCTGCACGGCTTGAACGTGAAAAATGTGTACGGACGCCAGGCGGTAGAAAATGCCGATGCCTCGAAACCGATTGTTACCGAGGGAAATAACCCCGCCGATTCGGTTCAGTACGACTACTGGGACCACGTGGATTACGCGGTTGACCTTGCTGCCGAAAAGGGAATTTACGTGGCCATTGTACCCGTGTGGGGCACCAACGTAAAGGGCGGAAAGGTAAGCCGTGCACAGGCTGCCGCTTACGCAAAATTTTTGGGCGAACGCTACGCCAACCGCAACAACGTGGTGTGGATGAACGGCGGCGATGTGATGGGCACCGACTCTACCGAAACGTGGAACATTATAGGAAATACGCTGCGCCAGTACGCGCCCAACCACCTTATAACGTATCACCCTTTTGGTCGTTCGCGCTCAAGCATTTGGTTTCACAACGCACCGTGGTTGGATTTCAACATGGTGCAATCCGGACACCGCACCTACGAGCAAGACCCCAACGGCATTGGCCAAGACACGTGGAAGCACATTACCACCGACTACAACATGACGCCTGCAAAACCTACGGTGGACGGCGAGCCCTCGTATGAAGAAATTCCGCAGGGGCTGCACGATTGGGACAAGCGCACCGACCTGCGCCCCAAAAACTACACCAAGGGTATGCAGCAGCCGCTGTGGAAGCCCGCAGACGTGCGCCGTTACGCCTACTGGTCGGTATTTGCCGGTGCATTTGGCTTTACCTACGGCCACACCTCTATCATGCAAATGCTGCGCCCCGAGGACAAAAAACCCGGCGCCTACCTTGCCACCACGCTGTGGACCGATGCGCTGAACGCCGAAGGCGCTTCGCAAATGCAGTACATGAAAAACTTGATGCTGTCGCGCCCATTTTTGGAGCGCGTTCCGGACAACTCGCTTGTGGCAAATCAGGGCGAAAAGTACGACCACATTCAGGCTACGCGCGGTGAAAAGTACGCATTTTTCTACACCTACAGAGGTGGCGAAGTGAAGGTAAATACTGATAAGCTAAGCAAAAACGGCGAACAGGTAAAAGTAAAAGCCTCGTGGTTCAACCCCCGCAACGGCGAGATAACTGAGGGAACGCAAGTTGTTGTAGATAAAAATAACAACAATGCGGTAACCTTTGTTACTCCTGTGCCCGAAGTTAAGGACGGCAACGACTGGGTGCTGATTTTGGATATGATTTAAGAACACAAGATTAGAAGATTAAGAAGATTAGGAAGTCTAAGAAGAATAAGAAATTCCTAATCTTCCTAAACTTCTTAAACTTCTTTTTTACTATGAAAAAACTTTTACTCCTCATCATTTGTGCTGCGGTTTTTGCCTCGTGTGAAACGAAAAAAGAACCCCGCAATATTTACGTAATGACCGGCTTTCGTGAGCCTGCCGATAGCGGCTTGCGCTTCATTTACAGCCGCGATGGCTACAAGTGGGAAGACTTTGGCGTAACCTCATTTTTGCACCCCGAAGTGGGTACGCAAAAGATAATGCGCGACCCTTCGATTGTGGTTGGCCCCGATGGCACTTTTCACTTGGTGTGGACAAGCAGCTGGAAAAACGACCTTGGCTTTGGCTACGCGCACTCCAAGGATTTGGTGAATTGGAGCGCGCAGCGGCACGTGCCGGTAAACGATTACGACACCACTTTTCGCAACACTTGGGCGCCGGAATTATTTTACGACAGCGCGCGCAGCGAGTTTAGCATTGCCTGGTCATCGTCAAGCCCTGCGCGGTTTGACGGTTCGCAGCGGCAGTACTTTACTACTACCAAAGATTTTGAAACATTTGCGCCCGCTGCACTTTTTTATGACCCGGGCTACAACTCCATTGACGGCGCGGTAATGCAGCGCGGCAAGGACGATTACGTGCTGGTGGTAAAGGACAACCGCAAGCCCGGCTACAGCAATCTGCACTTGGCTTTTGGCGCAACACCAACTGGTCCGTGGAGTGGCGAAACCGAATCGTTTGCACCCGAATATTCCGAAGGCCCCACCTGGGCAAAGGTTGAGGGCGGCTGGCTTATTTACTACGATGCGTACAGGCAATTCCGCTTTGGCGCGCATTTTACCAGCGATTTTAAAACCTTTACCGATGTTTCGGAAAAAATCAGCGTGCCGAAAGCGCACAAGCACGGCACCATTTTTATGGTTACCGAAAGCCAGCTGAAAACCTTGCAGGCTGCCGCCGCCAAGCTGCTGTGCGAAGAGGAAAAAGCCGAAGCACAGGAAACGTCAACCTTGACAATGTAAAAAAAGAAGTTTAGGAATTTTAGGAAGATTAAGAAGAGAAAACTTCCTAAAATTCTTAGACTTCTTAATCTTCTTAAACCTCATTCCCTCCAAATTTTATGACCCGTTTTTACCGTACAATTTTTCTTTTTGCCACGCTTGCCGGCAGCTTTTTTGCGCAAGCTATGGAAGTAAAAAATCCCACCTGCGAAATGCTGCAAAACCCGATGGGCATTAGCGCATCGCAGGTTCGCTTTGGCTGGCAGCTAACGTCATTTACGCAGGGCGATAGGCAAACGGCGTACCGAATTATTGTGTCGTCGAGCAAGGCGAATGCTGAAAAAAAGTTGGGAAATGTGTGGGATAGCCACGAGGTAAAATCGGGAAAAAGTCAGCTGGTAAGCTACGGCGGAAAAAAGTTGAAGGCAGGCGAACGCTACTACTGGCGCGTGATGGCGCGCGATGTGGCAGGCCAACCATCGGCGTGGAGCAGCGTGCAGCAGCTTGATGTGGCGCCCGTAATTAACGAGGTAAACGTGCGCTGGATTGGCGCTATTAAAAAAGCGGACAGCCATTTGCCCGAAGGAAAATCGTACACGCCACCCTTCAAAAAGCACGGCTACGACACGCTTTTTGCCAAGGTGGATACGCTTGCGAAGCGAAGCATCATGCTGCGCAAAAATTTTGACATAAGTAAAAAAACGATAAAGCGCGCCATGGTGTACGTTTCGGGACTGGGCAGCTACGAGCTAAGCATTAACGGAAAGCGCGTGGGCAGCAGCATTTTTGCGCCGGCGTGGAGCGATTACGACAAAACAATTTACTACAACATTTACAATGTGGATACGCTGCTTTCGGCAGGCGCAAACGCTGTAGGCGTGCTGCTGGGCAACGGTTTTTACAACGAGGCGGAGCTGGCGCGCTACCACAAGTTGCTGCGCAGCTTTGGCCCACCAACGCTCTTTTTCCGCATGGAGGTTGACTACACCGACGGCACTTCGTCCACCGTTATTTCGGACAATACGTGGAAATTTTCGCCCAGCCCCATTACCTACAACAGCATTTACGGCGGCGAAGATTACAACGCGCTGCTCGAACAGGACGGTTGGGATACGCCCGAATTTGACGACAGCACATGGCTTTCGGCAGTAGTGCAGGAGTCGCCCACGGGCAGGCTGCGCGCGCAGCTTATGCCCTCGGTAAAAGTAATGCAGCAGTACGATGTAAAGCATGTTATAGCGCCAAAAAAGAACGCGTACGTGCTCGATATGGGGCAAAATCTTTCGGGATTTCCTACCATAAAAGTGCAGGGAAAAGCGGGGCAGGTGGTGCGCATTTATCCTGCGGAATCGTTGACCAAGGACAGCCTTGCCGACCAAAAAAAGACGGGCAGCCCGCACTACTACCAGTACACGCTGCGCGGCGACAGCGTGGAGGAGTGGTCGCCACGATTTTCGTACTACGGCTACCAGTATTTGCAGGTAGAAAATGTGGACTTGTGGCGCGACGAAAGCAGGGGGAAAAAGCCCGTGCTGCTTGATGTTGTGTCGAATTTTATTTACGCATCGGTGGAGGAAACGGGCGAGTTTGAATCGTCTAACGAAATATTTAATAGGACGCACTGGCTCATCAACAACGCCATGAAAAGCAACATGCAGGCGGTGTTTACCGATTGTCCGCAGCGCGAAAAGTTGGGCTGGCTGGAGCAAACGCACCTCAACGGCCCCGGACTTTTTTACAACTACAACCTTGCGCAGTTTTTTCCAAAGTCAATGCAGGACATGGCCGATGGGCAGTACCGCACGGGATTAGTGCCCAGCACCGTGCCGCAGTACACCGACTTGAGCGTGTGGGGCGAAGGCTTTGTCGATTCGCCAGAGTGGGGCGGCGCAGCGGTAATTGTGCCCTTTATGTACTACCAGTACTACGGCGACAGCACGCTTATTGTGCGCTACTTTGACGTTATGCGCCGCTACGTGGACTACCTCAGCCGCCGCGCCGAAGGGCACATTTTGTCGCACGGCTTGGGCGATTGGTACGACTACGGCGATTTTCGTGCAGGGCTTTCGCGCAACACGCCTGTGTCGCTCGTAGCCACGGCGCACTACTACTACCTTGCCAAGCTCACGGCGCAGGCCGCCGCCATGTTGGGCAAAGAAAATTACGAGGAAAAATATACCACGCTGGCAAAAAATATTCGCTGGGCGTTCAACACCAAATTTTTTGACAGCGACAGTAAGCAGTACGGCACCGGCAGCCAAACCTCCAACGCCATTCCGCTATTTATGAATATTGTGGAGCCGCAAAATAGAGATGCCGTTTTGCTCAACATTGTAAAAGATGTGCAGGCGCACGGCAACCGCCTTACCACGGGCGATGTGGGCAACCGCTACCTCTTTCAATCGCTGGCGCGCAACGGCTACAACGATGTGATGTACGCCATGCACAACCACTACGATGTGCCGGGGTACGGCTTTCAGCTTAAGTTTGGGCTCAGCACGCTTACCGAGCAGTGGGACCCGCGCCACGGCGCATCAATGAACCACTTTATGCTGGGGCAAATTGAGGAGTGGTTTTTCCACACGCTGGCCGGCATTGCGCCCGACGAAAAGCGGCCGGGCTTTCAGCACTTCCGCATAGCGCCCGTTCCGGTGGGCGATTTGACACACGTGAACGCTTCGTACAACTCCCTTTACGGAAAAATAAAGGTTAATTGGACTACCGAAAATAGCACCTTTACGCTCAAAATTTCCGTTCCCGTAAATACCACCGCCACCGTAGCGCTGCCCTACGCCGAAGGGGTGGAAATTATGCTTGATGGTGCGCCCATAGAAACTGCCGGCAACGTAAAAATACTAACGCAGGGCAGCATACTGGTAGGCTCGGGTCAATACACCTTTAGCTACAGCGAAAAGTAGGGGAACTAAGTTCTCTCTCAGCAAGCAAAAAAAACCCTGTCCCAAACTTGGGACAGGGTTTTTTTTGATGCTAAATATTGAACCGAGATGGCGGGTAGCATCGCACATGCAGCGCTAAGCTGATGGTTGCTTATTTTATGCTTTCTAAGCCCTCTACTATCTCTTGAATTTGCTTTTTGAGCAGCGGTATATCGTTTACGGCGGTACTCCAAATATCGCTCAACTCTACCCCAAAGTACTGGTGGGTAACAAAGTTCCGCATGCCCTTCATTTCCCTCCACAAAACATCGGGATACTTTTGCTTCAGCTCGTCCGTAATGTTGGCAGAGGCTTCGCCTATAATTTCAAGATTTCGGATAATGGCGTCTTGCTCCACCCACTTTTTTTCAAAGTTGTCTTGCGTGTACAGCAGCTGCGTTAGGTATTCAATTTTCACAACGCTGTCAAGCATGTGCCTTAGCCGAAACAGGTTTTTATTCTCCATTGCTGTAAATAACTTTTAGGTCATTCATGATGTAGGGCTTCAGCTGTGGGTTCACGTACTTTTCTGAAACCAAGTCCACCTTTTTGTGCAGCTTTTCCTCCAAGGTATCTTTTATGCGCACAAGCGTAAACAAGCCAACGGCGTTTTTCAGCTGGTACAAAATATCAATATCGCTGCTGTCCGTACTCTCGTTACGTGCAGTGGAGCCAAATATGCCTATCCGCACAGGGTGAAAAGGCAGTATGGTGCTGATGATAATATTCTTTTGCGCTTCGGTTATCATGCAGGCAAAGGTAATAAAAAATGGACAATGAACACGCCGCTCATTGTCCATTACTTATTACGCACAGTTCGTTTACAGCGGCTTTCCGTCCAGCGTTACGTTCTTGGAGCTGCGCACCACAATCGGTTCGCCTTTTGAGGGAACGATTTTGATGTTGCTCAATTTTACATCGGTTGATTCCGAAATTTCCGCACCGCGAGTTGACTTAATTACCACGTTGTCCACCGTTACGTTTTGCACGTTCATTTCGGGCAGGCCGTTGAAGTACATGGCGCGGTCAGCGCCGTTGCAGGTAATGTTTTTGATAAAAATGTTGCGAAACTGCGGCGTGGTTTCGTCCACCGCCTTCATTTGCGTGTCGGGCTTGTCGCCGGCTTCGCGCGCTTCAATGGCTGATTTTCCTCCGTAAAATAAATCAAACAGCAGGGGCTCGGCCGGAATGTTCATCATGTCGATGTCCGAAATCCAAATGTTTTCGACTACGCCGCCGCGGCCGCGCGTGCTCTTAAACCTAAGCCCCACATCGGTTCCAAGGAAGGTGCAATCCGAAACTTTTACGTTCTTTACGCCGCTGCTCATTTCGCTGCCCACCACAAATCCGCCGTGTCCGTGATACACCAAGCAGCCTTTTACAATTAGGTTTTCGGTAGGAATTGCGCGCTTGCGACCCTCCTCGTTTTTGCCCGATTTTACGCAAATGGCATCATCGCCCACATCGAAGCTGCTGTTGTAAACCACCACATTTTTGCAACTTTCAATGTCAATGCCGTCGCCGTTTTGCGAGTACCAAGGGTTGCGCACGGTGAGGTTGCTTACGGTCAAGTTTTCGCACATGAGCGGGTGAATATTCCACGCCGGCGAGTTTTGAAAAGTAACACCGTCCAACCACACGTTTTTGCACTTCACAATGTTGACCATTACGGGGCGCATAAAATCTTTTATGGCCTGAAATTCCTCTTCGGTTTTGGCGGCGGTGATGTTTTGGTCAACGGCATTTTCGTAGCCCTTGCGGCCGCTTTCGGAGGGGAACCAAATATCCTTTCGTGCGTTGAGTGCACCGCCCGAGGCCAGCAGGTTTTTCCACTGTCCTTCGGTCATTTTCCCTTTTTTCACGGGGCGCCAGGCATCGCCGCTACCGTCAATTACGCCACGGCCGGTAATGGCAATATTTTCGGCATTCTTAGCCGAAATGGGCGACTGGCAACGGCGCGTATCAAGCCCTTCAAAGGAAACTTTTTCTTTGAGCAACGGGTACAGGCTGAGGTCGGGGCTGAAGAGCACCACCGCGCCGCGCTCCACGTGCAGGTTTACGTTGCTTTTTAAAACAATGGGGCCTGTGAGCCAAATGCCGGCCGGCACCACCACTTTTCCGCCGCCTTTTTCGGTTACGGCGTCAAAGGCTTTGTGAAAGGCATCGGTGTTGAGCGTAAGGCCATCGGGCTTGGCGCCAAAATCGGCAATGCTGACCGTGTTGTCGGCAAAGGTGGGCTGCACCACTTTGCTCATGGCAAAGGGCAGGTCGGCGTACACCTCATCGGGGATAACCGATGCTGAGGGGGTGCATGTGCAGCTGTACACAAGGGCAGCGGCAGCGAAGGCAAGGAGAAGTTTTTTCATAAAGGTTAATTATTAGTTGTTAATTCTTGATTTGTTCAGCTACTTATTGAGCAGCAGGGCGGCGTACAGAAACGGCCCTATGGTTTTGGGGTCGTTGTGGCGCACGGGCTCGCTAATGTAGTACTCGAAGCTGCCATCGCGACGGTCGCTGCCACCAAGCCCCGACACGGCGCAGCAATTCGTAATGCTAATGGTTTTATCGGCGTTTACTTCTATAAAGTTTTTGGTCAGCCCGTCAAAGGTTTCGCGGGCTTTTTGCAAGTAACTCGGGTGCAGCCAGCCGTTGATGGCACCCTTAGCCCAAGCGTAGGCAAACATGGCGGTACCCGAGGTTTCGAGGTAGTTACCTTCGCGCCCACCGTAGATAGTTACCTGATACCACGCCTTGGTTTTGGTGTCTTGGTATTTTTCGAGAGATTTTGAAAGGTTTTGCAAAATAGCAATTACCTCGCTCCGGCGCGGGTGATTTTCGGGTAAAAATTCCAGTACATCTACCAGCGCCATCATGTACCAGCCTATGCTGCGGCTCCAAAAGTTGGGCGATTTTCCGGTAGCTTTGTCTGCCCACTTTTGCTCGCGGCTTTCGTCCCAACCATGAAAGTACAAGCCCGTGATAGAGTCGTAGGTGTGCTTGGCCACGGTGGTGAGCTGATGCGTAACTTCATCGAACAGTGCAGGCTCGTTGAATTCTTTTCCGTACTGCGCCAAAAAGGGCGAGCCCATAAACAGCCCGTCGAGCCACATTTGGTGCGGGTACACCTGCTTGTGCCAAAAGCCGCCATCGGCGGTGCGGGGGTGCCGGCGCATTTGCTCGCGCAGCAGGTCGGCCGCCTTTTTGTACTTCTCCTCGCCAGTTTCTTTGTACAAGGCTATGAGCATTTTGCCGCCCGCAATGTTATCAATGTTGAACTTGCTGAGCTCGTAGGTGCGAATGCTGCCATCAGCGTACACCATGGTATCGCCAAAACTTTTTACAAAGTCAAGGTACTTTTTATTGCCCGTGACCTTGTACACTTCAAATATGGCGTGGGTTTCCAAGCCTTGGCAGTAGCCCCACTTGGGCTTGGTGGCAAAGTCGAGCATCCAGCTGTGGGGGTGGCGCGCTAGCTCCGAGTTGGCCATGCGCACCGACCACTTTTGGCCTTGAGTGCAGCTTGTACCGAAGAGTAGCAGCGCAGCTACTATCGGCATCATACTTTTCAGCTTCATGGTATAATGGTTAATGGTAAATTATTAATGGTTATTTTCCTTGGCGGATTTAATAATGGTGGTAATAATTTTAATCAACTCCACAGCATCTGCATTTATACTTTTAAATTCTTTATCGCTAAAATAGTTGGTAGCGTTTAGCAACTCCAGCCAATATATTGTTTCGTTTATCTCCTTTTGCGCAATGGCCATTTTATGAATAAAGTCTGCTCTACTTTCCGAGTGCTCAGCCTCTCTCACCATGGCGCCAACAGAAGTTCCACACCTCAGCAGCTGCTTTGACAGGATAAATTCTTTTTTCTGCTCCTGCAGGTACTGAAATATTTTTACCACTCGAATTGCGAATGTAAAACTCTTTTACTTTACTACATTCGTTTTCTTTACCATTAATAATTAACAACTAACCCATTTTCTTCGCCTCTCTTCTCTGCTTCAAAAATCCGTAAATGGTGTAGTGTTCGTCCACCTTTTCGGACTTGAAGAAGTGGCTGGCCACCCACGCTACGCCAAACAGCACCACGTGGCTATACACGCCCAGCATGTACTTGTGGTGCGGGAAATTCCAGCTGCCCAAGTCGAGCAGCACGCGCTTCACGCCGTCCACCTCAAACTTGGTAGAGGTAAGCATGGCGTACGCCGTAAACAGCACGCAGGCCGCCACGCCCACGTACAGCCCTTTTTTATTTGCCCTGCGGCTAAATAGCCCGAGCAAAAACATGCCTGCAATGCCCGCCGAGAAAATGGCGTACAGTTCAAACACAATGCCCAGCACGCCCTCGCCGCCCATGCGCACGTAAAGCGTAGCCACCAGCAGCGACAGCAAGCCCGACACCACCACCAGTATGCGCGCCATTTTCATTTGCTGCTTGTCGGTGCTTTTGGGGCGAGCCCGCTTGTAGTAGTCCTCAACGCCCACCGCCGAAATGCAGTTCATATCCGAGTCCAAGCTCGAAATAGCCGCCGCACACAGCGCTGCAATAATAAAGCCTTTTATGCCAATAGGCAGCTGCGATACAATGAAAAACGGAAATACACCCTCGGCCAACGTGCCCTCGGGCAGCGGCACAGCAGGCGAAAGTTGGTAGTAGGCAAACAGCGCCGTGCCTATGAACATAAACAGCGCCCACAGCGGAACGCTAAGAAAAACGCCCAACAGCGAGGCGCGAATGGCGTCCTTATCGGTTTTGGCGGCAAGGTAGCGCTGCACAATGGTTTGGTCGGTGCCGTACTTTTGTATGGCGTAAAAAACACCGTTGATGGCAATGACGATAAACGTGAGCCTGGTAAAATCCCAATCGTAGGGCGCAAAGCTGATTTTGCTGCCTTCGGAAATTACCTGAAACACCGTTCCCGGCGCGCCTTCAGGCGTAAACACCAGCACCAGCGCGCAGGCAACGCCGCCGAGTATGAGCATGAAGCCTTGAATCACGTCCATCCAAATTACGCCCTCAAGGCCGCCCATGAGCGTGAGCAGTATAATGGCCACGCCCAGTATCCAAATCAG
>JAITVR010000025.1 GCA_031285695.1 Prevotellaceae bacterium | reverse complement strand
CTACCAGCGCCATGGCGGTGTGAACGGCAACAATTTGTAGCATTTTTTTAGTGATTAGAGATTGGGAAATAGTGATTAGAAAAAACAACTGTCAAATATAGGGATTTTTATTTAATGGAGAAACAAAGTTCGGCGAAGCCAATTAAAAGTTGAGAATTGAAAACCGACTAAAAGGGGCTGCAACTGACTGCGAATGCCGCCGGTTGTCATTCTGAGCGTAGCGAAGAATCTCATGTTCGCACAACGATGACACATGAGCATCAACATGAGATACTTCGACAAGCTCAGCATGACAATGAGGAAACAACTGTGATTTCTTGTTGCCGATTACCTACTCCCTACTGCAACTCCAGCCTTGCCGTTACGGGGTTGTGGTCGGAGTGGGTAAAGCCAAGCGGGTGCGTGGCTACTTCGAGCACTTTTACGTTGGGCGAAACGAGGAAAAAGTCGGTTACCGAGGTAAGCGAGCTATTGGTGTAGGGCGCGTTGGTAAAGCGCATGCTGGGCGTAAGCGTGTCGCACACCCACTGCCAACCTTCGGGTATGGCGGCGGTGGCAATGGGGTGAGGCGTGTACTGCTTTGTCCCCACTTTTTTGCTATAGCAGGGTGGCGTTTGGTTAAAGTCGCCGCCTACTACCACGTAGCTGCCCTCGTGGTACTCTTTTTCTACAAAATCGCGCAGCATTTTCATTTCCGCTTGGCGGCGTTTTCCACCATTGTCAAAGGCAGAGTTGTGCGTGTTGATGAGCACCAAATCCTTGCCGTTGTGCGCGGTGTAGCGGCAGGCCACAAAGCAGCGCTGGAGCTGAAAAATATGCTCAGGCCAAGCCTCGCGCCCCGGGTAGGTGTGGCGCACGGCGTGGTAGGGCGCGCAGCGACCAAAGGTGGCTAAGCCCGACTGCACGCGCCCCAACGGGCGAAAAATGGGCAGCGGAACGTGCCATGCTTTGTAGCTGAAGGCAAAAACCTCGCTGTGCGTTTTTAGCTCGCCGGCAATGGCCTGCAGCTGGTTGAGGTGGTGGCTGCGCTTGGCGTCCACATCTACCTCTTGAAGGAGAATAAAGTCGTTGCTATCCTGCTGCAGAAAGTTTTTTACGCTCTGCAAATTTTTTTCTACCTCGCTACGCTTGGGGCGCACCATTTTTCCACCATCGTAAAAAAAATCGGCCTCCTTGCCCAGTCCACAGCCTCCGATATTCCAAGTGGTAACGCTGAATTGCCGCGGCAGGCACAGCTGTGGCTGTAGCTTGCTGCGCAGCACCTCCTGCGGCTGCGGACGGTAGGCGGTAAGGTTGGCTATGGCGAAAAAAACCACCACGCTTAGCACCACCAAAACCAGCAGCGCATCGAACAGGATATGAAGCTTACGGAGTTTCTTTTTCACTTTAAAAATACATAGAACCGCGTCATTGGCTTCGCCGAACTTGCCCTTGCAGGGCTGCGGTTGCGAGCGGATTTAGCGAAGCAACCGTAGCGAAGCGGAGCTCGGCGAAGTCAATCTCAAGCCTTGATTATGAGATTGCCACGTCGCTCATTCTTCGCTCCTCGCAATGACGGAGGGTGTGCGCGCTGTCATGCTGAACTACATTGCCTTTTAAACGCCACCGTACATTGCCTACTGCCAATTGCGCACTGCTTACTAATCACTAACTTCTAATCACTAATCACTGCCTTGAATGCCTCCATAAATTCGTCCACCTGCTGCTTGCCTGCGCACAGCGGCGGCAGCAGCCGAATGACGTGCGTGCCCGCCGCGCCGGTAAATACGTGCTGCTCAAACAGCAACTTGTTGCGCAGCTCTTTCATAGGTTGCTCCATTTCTATGCCAATCATCATGCCGCGACCGCGCAATTCCTTAATGCCGCTAAGCTTTTCCAGCTCGCTCATAAGGTAGGCGCCGGTGCTGAAGGCGTTGCCCACAATGTTTTCTTTTTCAAAAACTTCCAACACTGCCAAAGCTGCAGCGCAGGCCAATTGGTTGCCGCCAAAAGTGGTTCCCAGCATGCCGTGCACCGCCTTTATTTTTGGCGAAATAAGCACGCCGCCAATGGGAAAACCGTTGCCCATGCCCTTGGCGGTGGTAATAATATCGGGTGCAATGCCGCTCCACTGGTGTGCAAAGAACTTGCCGGTGCGCCCGTAGCCACTCTGAATTTCGTCTAAAATAAGGCAAACGCCGTGCTTGTCGCACACTTCGCGCAGCTGCTTCAAAAACGTGTCGGTGGGCAAAATAATGCCGCCCACGCCTTGAATGCCCTCAACAATGGCAGCGCAAAATTCGCCTGTTTTCAGCTTGGCTTCGGCAGCAGCAATGTCGTTGAAGGGCGCAAATTCTACATTCGGCGTTTCGTTAAACGGCGCCACGATTTTAGGATTATCGGTAGCTGCTACTGCGCCCGAGGTGCGGCCGTGAAAGGCTTTTCCGAAGGATAAAACTTTCTTTTTTCCCGTGTGAAAAGAAGCCAGCTTCATGGCATTTTCGTTGGCTTCTGCGCCCGAGTTGCAAAGGAAAAGTGCGTAATCTTCGTAGCCCGACAGCTTGCCCAACTTTTCGGCCAGCTGCGCTTGCAGCGAGTTTTGCACGGCGTTGGAGTAAAACGCCATTTTGCGCAGCTGCTCCTCCATGCGCTGCACGTAGTGCGGGTGCGTGTGCCCAATGGAAATTACGGCATGCCCGCCGTACA
>JAITVR010000008.1 GCA_031285695.1 Prevotellaceae bacterium | reverse complement strand
AAGGCGCAGGTAATTACCAAAACCGACTACCTGGGCATAGTGATGAAGCTGTGCTTGGACAAGCGCGGCATACTGAAAAATCAGCACTTCATTTCTCCAACTCGTGTAGAATTGTCGCTGGATATGCCGCTGAGCGAAATCGTATTCGACTTTTACGATAAGCTCAAAAGCATTTCGCGCGGCTACGCCTCATTCGACTATCAGCTGAGCGACTACCGCCCTGCGGAGCTGGCAAAGCTCGATATACTGCTCAACAGCGAGCCTGTTGATGCGCTATCGGCGCTCATACACAAAGACCACGCCTACGATTTCGGGCGCAAGATGTGCGAAAAGTTGAAGGAACTCATTCCGCGCCAGCAGTTCGACATTGCGATACAAGCCGCCATTGGCGCAAAAATCATAGCCCGCGAAACGGTAAAAGCTGTGCGCAAAGATGTGCTTGCCAAGTGCTACGGCGGCGATATTTCGCGTAAGCGCAAGCTGCTCGAAAAGCAGAAAAAAGGTAAAAAGCGCATGCGCCAAGTGGGCAACGTGGAGGTGCCGCAGGAGGCGTTTTTGGCGGTGCTGAAGATGGATTAAATAGTTCATAGTTCGCAGTTCATAGATGATAGTTTGTAGGTAATAGATGATAGTTTATGGGTGAAATGTTTAGCTTTGAAAAACTGTTAGTGTGGCAAAAAAGTATGAAGTTTGCCAACAATATTGTAGAGGTGGCAGAAAATCTGAACTCTCCAAAGCAACACTATCGTTTAGTCGAGCAAATTGAAGCCTGCTCTGTTTCTGTGCCACAAAATATAGCAGAGGGTAGCGGATGTTGGTCAGTAAAGGAGTACATACACTTTCTGTACATTGCACGAGGTTCATTGTACGAATGTATAACTTTGATAACGCTTTTTCAGCAACGTAAGTGGATTTCAGCAGAAACAGAAAATAATCTAAAAACTCAAGCACTTGAAATAGCAAAAATGCTCAATGCCCTCATCGGAAGCCTCAAACAATCCACCCCAGCAAGCTAATACCTATCGCCCATCATCTATCATCTACGAACTATGAACTACAGCATTTCCGAAATACAATCCCAAATCGTTGAAGACTTCAGCGTGTTTACCGAGTGGCTCGACAAGTACGCCTACCTAATAGAGCTGGGCAAAACCCTGGAGCCGTACAACGAAAAGCACAAGGCTGAGCAAAACCTTATACAAGGCTGCCAAAGCCGCGTGTGGCTCAACGCCGAGCTGGTGGAGGGCAAAATTATTTTTACCGCCGACAGCGACGCCATTATTACCAAAGGAATTATTGCGCTGCTCATTCGCGTGTTTTCGGGGCAAGCGCCGCAGGATATTATTGGCGCGGAGCTAACTTTTTTGGACCAAATTGGGCTGCGCGAAAACCTTTCGCCCACCCGCGCCAACGGCTTGCTGAGCATGGTAAAGCAAATGAAGTTGTACGCAGTGGCCTTTGCCGCAAAGGAGCGAAAATAGCGCCGAGGCCAAAACAGTAAGTTGAAACGGAAAAATACGCAGGTGGATAGCAAAAAAGGCTTGGATTGTAAAAATCCAAGCCTTTTTTAGTAAAATAAAGGGACGTTTTTTCAATGATTATCAAAGTCTGCTTTAGCCTGCAACCACGTCATTGCGAGGGTATTTCCCGAAGCAATCTCAAACCATGGCGAGGAGATTGCTTCGTTGCTCGTTCCTCGCGCCTCGCAATGATGTGGGAGAGCCTTTGGCTACAATTGCGGACAGTCTTTTCACTCTTATCCTTCTACCGCCAGCCTGCGCACGTACTGCTTTTTGCTGCCGTCCATAAGCGTTACCTCAACGCGCACGGTATATACGCCGGGCTTGATGCCGGGAATACTCCACTGCACCTGACACTGCCGGGCTGCGTAGCACGTCAGCTTGCCGCCCTTGCTGCTGTACAGGCACATTTCAATTTGCTGCACGGGCAGCTGGCAATCGCTGTACACAAAGTTGACCTCGGCATGCGGCGTGGGGTTGGGGAAAATGACCAGCTTGCCATCGTCCTCAATGTCGGATACATCAACTTCGGCGTCGAAGAAGTGACTGTCGTTGCCGTACACCAGCTCGGGAATGGAGAAATCGTGGTTTACGCGCAGCATGAGCTGCAGCTTGCCTTCGCGCACCGCGCTCACATCGGTGGGGGTGTGCTGCAGGGTAATGGTGGCGGTGCCGCCCATGGCAACGCTATCTATGGTACCCGAGCAAAGGAGCGTGGTGTCGCTTTCGCTTACGGCGTAAATGCCCACGGGGACATTTTGCACGGCATAGGCGTAGCTTTTAATGGTGGCAACCAGCTCGGCGACTTCGCCCTTCACTATTTTTTCGGCGGTAAGGCTTACGTCAAGGGGCTTAAGCTCGTAAAATAGCGCCTGCGTGGCGTTTTTATCCGTGTAGCTGTAGCTAATGGGGTTTTCGCCGGTGCCAACAAAGCGCACGCTGCCGCTGCTTACCACGGCCAGCTGGTCTTCAAGAGTGGTAGAGGCCGCTTTTTCCGAAGCATTTTTCACCAAAGGCGAAGCGCTTTCGCCCTCAACATCTTCGCTAAGCAGCTTGGCTGCGTTGAGGGTGTAGTGCAGGGTAACGCTCTTTTCGCTGCCGGACATCATGGTGCCAAAGCTAATGTCCACGCCGCTGCCTGCAAGCTGGCAGGTGGGGCAGCTTTGCGCAATTTTTTCGGCGTTGGGTACAAAAAGTCCCTCGTTGGTGTAGCTTGCCCTTACGTTTTCGGCGCTAAGCCCGCGATTTTTTGCGGTAACCAGCAGCGCAACTTCTACGTTTCCGCCGGCATCAGCCGATAGCACATCGCCCTTGCTGTAGGGTTTTCCGTTGAGCTCCTTTATTTTTTTGGTCAGCACCACCTTGGGACCGCGCGTGCTTACGCTTACCCCAGACGATGATGATGAAAGCTGCTGACCGCTGCCGAGTGTGTAGCTCAACTTTTGCGATTCGGTAATTTTTTCTACCGTAGCGCTTCCGTTGGTGCAGGTAATGGCAGCCTTTTCGACTACGCGCAGCTGCCTGCTTTGCAGCGTGGGAAATACGCCCACCGAGCTAAGGTTAACGCGACTGCTGCTATCGCCACGCGTGGCGGGCAGGGTTTCGGTCAGGCTGTTGTAGTCGGCAAGCGTTGCCACAGCGTCCTCGTTGGTGTGCACGCGCTCCAGCTTGGCTTCGCCAAAGGGGCGATACGATTCGGGCGTGCGCGCAAGGGTGGTAAATGTATTAAGCGAGGCTTGCCCCAGCACCATAGGATTGCGGTAGGCACCGCGCTGCACGCTGATGAGCGCACGGGGCGGAGCGTAGCTAACGGTACCAATGATTTCTTTCTTCAAAGGTGAATACTTGTTGCCCTCGAAGGTGAAGTTGAGCTCGTACACGCCGTCCGCCAAATCTTCGCTCAGGCTAAGCAGTACCAAGTAGTAGGCGCGGCGCGGCGGCTGAAGCAGGGGCAGCTCGTTACCCATTTTTACTAATACTTCGCCCTCGGGCTCGTTGAAGCGGAAGCCTGCCTTGAACCCGCCAATATCATCGCCGGGAACCAAGGGGCGCGGGTAGGCAAGGTACTCCATCTCCACCTTTATTTTGCTCTTGAGCGAATCGGGGATAAGGGTTTGCAGCTTCACGTTGCGCCAGTCTTCGTTAGAGTTGTTGGTAAACTCTACCTTGATTTGCACCAACGATTTGTTACTAAGCGTTTTGGGATAACCCAAGGCGGTAAGTTCAGCGTTGCCTGTAGCCATGGACAGCAGCTTAACCGTCTTTTTTACCGTAGGGTTAATAATGGCGGATAGGTTGATGTTTTCTGCCGGCTCTATCACGCTGCACGGGTCTTTTCCGCCCACGTAGGTGGTAATGGTGGCCTCGCCCTTGTTGTAACCTTTGGTAAGGTGGAAGGGGTCGAAGTTATCGTCGAAACGGTGCGCAGGGTCGCTTAGGTTGTACGTGGTTTCGTACTTTCCATCGGGAGTTTGCTCCGTCATTTGGCGAAATTCGCTCAAATCGGTAATGGTATTTTTGAGCAGCACGGTATCATCGCCAAAGCGCACGGTGTAGGGCACTGCCTGCGATTTTACCTCAAGGTCGAGCCCCTCAGACCAACCCGAGAGCACGTGGGAGTACACTACCCAAGGCGAGCCGCCAAAAATTTCTTCGGTAACAAGTACGCCGCCGCGGCTAATGGTCATGGGACCTTCCTTGCCCTTGCCCTCGTACTCGGCGCTGATTTTGAAGTAGGTTTTTCCCAGCTCCTCAAAGTCGTCGCCGCCCCACGTGCCATCGGCGCCGTGGTACCAGCCTTGGGTGGAGTAGCCCAT
>JAITVR010000205.1 GCA_031285695.1 Prevotellaceae bacterium | reverse complement strand
TCAAAATGCAACACCCCCCGCAAGGTAAAATCTTGCGGTGCGGGTGTTGTGTATTTTGTCCTCTTGTGCTTCTGAGCTATCTACTTTTGTCTCCCATTTTCCGCTAAATCAACTTTTCGTAGGCAGCAGCGTCAAGCAGGCTGTCGAGCTCGGCGGGGTTGCTCAGCTTTACCTTTATCATCCAGCCTTTGCCGTAGGGGTCAGTGTTTACGAGTTCGGGCGTGTCGCTTAGCGCATCATTGAGCTCAATTATTTCGCCGCCGGCGGGCATAAACAAATCCGAAACAGTTTTTACCGCCTCTACCGCGCCAAAGGTGCTGCCCTTGGCTATGGCTTCGCCCACGGTGTCAATGTCCACAAAAACAATGTCGCCCAGCTGACTTTGGGCGTAGTCGGTAATGCCCACGTAGGCGGTGCCGTCGGCTTCGGTGCGTACCCACTCGTGCTCGGCGGTGTACTTGAGGTTGGTAGGGGTGTTCATGTTGTTAGGTTGAAAATTTATTAAATTGTTTTTTTGCGAAAAACAAAGGTAGCGAAAAATTTTTGCGCCCTTTACCGTTCGCCAAAAATACTTGTGCCCACGCGAATTAGCGTTGCACCTTCCTCCATGGCAATGCGGTAATCGTTGGACATTCCCATCGAAATTTCGGTAAACAAATCAGCCTGCGGAGCGAGCAGCTTTGCCTGCTCAAACAGCTGCTTCACCTGTCGAAATTCGCTGCGCACCTGCGCCACATTGCTGGTGTAGGTGGCCATGGCCATAAGCCCCACAGGCGTAACGTGCGAAAGATTTTCCCAGTCAGCCGTGCGCAAAAACGCCATCAGCTCATCGGGCAAAAAGCCAAACTTGGTGCTTTCCTGCGCCACGTGTACCTGCAAAAGACAGCGTGCAGCCGCGTTATTTTTTTTGCAAAAATCGTTGACTTCGCGCAGCAATTTTTCGCTATCAACGGAGTGAATGAGGTGCGCGTGCGGCAGCACCATTTTTACCTTGTTGCTCTGCAAATGACCTATGAAGTGCCAACGAATATCGCTCGGCAGCATGCTGGCTTTTAGCTGCAGTTCCTGCGGTCGGCTTTCGCCAAAATCGCGCTGCCCTGCGCTGTACGCCTCCATTACAGCCTCTGCGCTGTACGTTTTCGACACGGCTACAAGGCGCACCTGTGCCGGCAATTCTTGCTGTATTTCCTGTATGTTTTCTGCTATCAACATAGGGTTTCAAATTTCAGATTTCAAATTCCAAATTATCCGCTTTTCAATCTGAAATTTGGAATTTGAAACTTGGAATTATTCGTACTGAATAATTTCCAACCACGGCGTGTAGCGCAGCAAAAATACGCCCACATTTTCGTACGCGCCGTCTGCGCAAATGGGCGCAAAGGAGTAGTTCGATTGCAGCAGCGGAACTTTGTGGTAGGGCAGGCAGCCCTCAAAATCCTTGCCGTAGCGGTGCATGGCCGAGGCAAAGTACAGCATTACATCGTAGCCCTGAAAGGCAAATTGCGAAGGCTCGGTTTTGTATTTTTCGCGAAAGCTGTGCACAAATTGCTTCACATTTTCGGAGTAGTATTTTATGTAGTACGGCGCGGCAACGTGCAGCTTTAGGTCGTAAAAAAGCTTGCGTTCAATGTTGTCAAATTTTTGCCAACTACTTGTACCATAAACAGTTATGCGACATTTGTAGCGGTCAGAAAAAGCTTTGAGGTTGAGCAGCAGCTCCGAAACAAAAGGCTCGTCCTGCGAGGCCACCACCACTTTATTTTCTATTTCGGGGTTAAAAATTCGCAGAAAAACTTCTTGATTTTCGCGCGGTTGCAGGCCAATTTTGTACTGTAAAATTTTTACCGTAGGTCGGTGCAGCTGCGTTTCGTACAGCAGGCGCAGCTCCTCCATTGCCGATGAATCCTTGTTTACAGCCATGTTGCGAAAAATCACGCTGTCCGTTTTTGGCAAATATTGCCGTAGGTCGTTGCGCAAATTTCGGCTTGCCTCCTCGTCGCGCTGCGATACCAAAATCACGTTGTTTGCCTTCACATTAAGCCCATCGTGCACCAGCAGCTGCTGCATTTGCTTGTCAAAATCAACGGGAATTTGAAACACGTTATTGTTCCCGTACAGCGCGCTGTCAACGGACAAAAGCGGCGACACAATTTTGATGTTTCGCTGCCGCGCAAATTCGGCAATTGGCTTCAACATTTCTTGATATACCGGGCCAATAATGAGGTCGGCCTTGGCCAGCGAGGCGTTGCGCAGCAGCATTTCCGTGGTGGCGCTTTTGGTGTCAAACACCGAAAGGTTAACCGACAAGCCTTGCTGGCGCAGGTTTTCGAGCGCAAGCATTGCACCTTCATATACTTCCAAAAAGCGGAATGAGCGGTCGAGCTGCTCCACATCATCTTGCATTTCGGCGTTAAAAGGCAGCAGCAGCGCCACGTTGAGGCTGCTCATGCTGCGCGCGCCGCTATCGCACCTTGCGCTTTGTTCCGAAAGTTTTATGGCGCTGCCTTTTTTCAAACCCGAAAGCGAAATGGGAATTTGCAGCACCTGCCTTGCCTTTATCACGCCCTTTCCTTCGGCAAAAATTTGCGGGTTGTACTGCTTAATAAAGTCAATGTCCACCTCGTACATGTTAGAAATGGAAAACAGCGTTTCCTTGCGCCTTACCTTGTGCTCAAGCAGCGTTACGCCATCGGCGGCAGTCGATGATTTTTGGTGGCGAGAAACGTTAGCTGTAGCGGGTGTTTTAGCAGGTTCGGCTTCAATTTTTTGGGGGTTCTCTGTGGCTTCAGTAATCAAAATCTTGAGCCACATATCGCTCTGTAGGTTGGGATAAATCTTCGCCACCGAAGGGTTATCGCGCTTCAGCTCAGCCTCGCCAATGCCGTAGGCGCGGCAAATAGAGTACGCCGTTTCGCCCTTTTTTACTCGGTGCACGTAGTAGCGGTTG
>JAITVR010000182.1 GCA_031285695.1 Prevotellaceae bacterium | reverse complement strand
CAACGACCCCCTCCTCGCCCTTGCCCTGTGGACGGATTTCGATATACTCATAAAAGAGCCGAAATTTTTTCAGTAAAAAATATTTCGTAAGCCTCCTCGCTGTCATTCTGAACGAAGTGAAGAACCGAAGTTCGGCGAAGCCAATCTCAAGTTGTGGTAATGCGTCATCGTAGTGCTAATTTGAGATGCTTCGACAGGCTCAGCATGACAACGGGGGACAGCCGTACTTATCTTTTAATTCTTAATTTTTAATTTAGAGAGATTAATTTGCTTTGATAACAATTACAACTATTTAACAATCAAACGCTTACAATTGTTTATAACTATTCATTTTGAGGTTAGCGAATGTTTTATAACTTTGTCTGTTCAAAACGGTTGAGAGCAACGCTTTTCAGCCTGTTTTTTGGGAGGTAAAAAGTAAAAATTTAAAACGAATAGCAGAATGAAATTTGTAATGTCAAGCACGGAGCTGCTCGCGCACATGCAGCTCATGGGACGAGTAATGAACAGCAAAAATACGCTGCCCATTTTGGACTACGTGCTCCTGCAGCTCAAAGACGGCAAGCTTACGCTCATGGCCTCGGACTTAGAAACCACGCTCATTTCGCAAATTGACGTGCCCAGCGTGCAGGAGGAAGGCAGCGTAGCCGCGCCCCGCATGATGATGAACACGCTCAAGGAATTTCCCGAGCAGCCCATCACCATTGTGGTTGACCAAACCTTCAACATTGAGCTCACGTGGGCTACCGGCAAGGCCACCATTCCGGGATTTAACCCGCAGGATTTTCCCGAAATTCCCGAGCTCAAAGGCAGCGTAACCCGCATTAATTTTGCACCGCAGGCGCTGAACGAAGGCGTTGCAAAAACGCTGTTTGCCACCGCCAACGACGAGCTGCGCCCCGTAATGAACGGCATTTACTTTGACCTCAGCGGCGACTACGCCACCTTTGTAGCCTCCGATGCACACAAGCTCGTGCGCTACCGCCGCCTCGATGTAAAGCCCACAGACAAAGCCACCTTCATTCTTCCCAAAAAACCCGCCACGCTGCTCAGCGGCATTTTGGCAAAGGAGCAAAGCGAGGTAGAGGTTGCCTTTGACGATAAAAACGCCTCGTTCAACCTATCGGGTTACAAGCTGGTATGCCGACTTATTGAGGGAAATTTTCCGGCGTACAACTCCGTTATTCCTACCGAAAACCCCAACAAGGTTACGGTGGACAGGCTTGAGCTGCTCACGGTGGTAAAGCGTATTGCCACGCTGGCGCCCGCAGGCACAAGCCTCATTCGCATTAAGCTTTCGCAAAACCAGCTCACCATTTCGGCGCAGGACCTCGACTTTTCGTACTCCGGCACCGAGCGCATGAGCTGCCTGTACGAGGGTGACGAAATGGAAATCGGCTTCAAGTCATCGTTCCTAATCGAAATTTTGGCCAATCTTCCCTCGCAAGAAGTAGTTTTGGAATTTTCGGACCCCAGCCGCGCAGGGCTTATTTTGCCCGTAACCGAGGCTTCGGAAAACGAGGAAACGCTGATGCTGCTTATGCCCATGATGATTAACGCCTAAACAAAATTCCAAGTTTCAAATTTCAGATTTCAAATTATCCCCACGCAAGGCAGTTTCCGTGCGTAGGTTTGAGCGAAATTTGGAATTTGAAACTTGGAATTTGAAATTTATAGTATGCAGTTAGAGCTAAAAAATCCCATCATTTTTCTTGACCTCGAAACCACCGGCGTGGACGTGGCCAAGGACAGAATTGTAGAAATTTCGGCGATAAAAATTTTCCCAAACGGAACGGAAGAGGTAAAAACGCGCCGCATTAACCCCACCATTCCCATACCGCCCGCCACCACCCTAATTCACGGCATCACCAACGACGATGTGAAGGACTGCCCCACCTTTCGCGAGGTGGCCAAAAACTTTGCCGTCTTTATCGAAGGCTGCGATTTTGCGGGCTACAACTCCACCAAGTTCGATATTCCTATGCTTGCCGAGGAGTTTTTGCGCGCAGGCGTAGAGGTCGATTTTCGCACGCGCCGCTTGGTCGATGTGCAAAATATTTTTCACAAAATGGAGCAGCGCACGCTGGTGGCTGCCTACAAATTTTACTGCCAAAAAGATTTGGAAAACGCGCACAGCGCCGAGGCCGACACGCGCGCCACCTACGAGGTGCTGCTGGCGCAGCTCGACCGCTACCCCGAGCTTCAAAATGATGTGAATTTTCTTTCCGAATTTTCGGCAAAAAACAAAAATGCCGACTACGCCGGCCGCATTATTTTTGATGAAAAAGGTGATGAAGTTATCAACTTTGGAAAGCACAAGGGGCGCAAGGTAACAGATATTTTGCGCGTGGAGCCCAGCTACTACGACTGGATGATGAAGGGCGATTTTCCGCTCGACACCAAGCGCGTGCTTACGCAAATTAAGCTGCGCTCGTTTGGAAAATAAGAGAGGATAAAGGGATAAATTATATCCTTTTTTTCTTGTAAATTCAACAATAGTTGACGGGGCAAAGCGTACAAAACCTCAAATATTTAGCTATATTTACCGCATGAAAAAAGAACTCGCCAACTATCTACTCAATATCTCTGCACTTACCTACGCTGGTATGTTTCTAACCGCTGTTATGGCTACCAATATCAGCCACACAAGGCTGATTGTCTTTGGACTAACATCTGTAATTATAACAGCCCTTGCGGCCTTCGCCATCATTTATTTTGCCGATAAAAACAACCATAAAAACTAACACATTATGGACACGCTTAGCACCATCTTTATTTGCGTAACAGCCATATCAGCAGCCATACTTGCCTACACCCTGCTTACCGGATACCGCAGCAGCCAGCGCACAGCAGCTTAAGCCCTCCCTTCTTACTTTTTGGTGTAGGTTTTTACGCCGGCGGACATGAGCGAGGAGTCGCTTCCCATGTCTATTAGCAGCAGGTTGTGGCCGCCTGCGGAGTACTTTTTGGTGCCTATGTAGTGGTGCAGCTTATCTAGCTCCACCACCTTGGCAGGAGCGTTGCGCCGAGGCAGCTCCGCCTGCTTTCCCCACTTTCTTATCCACTGATATACAGTACCGTAACTAACCTGCAGCAGGTTGCCAATAATCCGGTAGTTGAGCCCTTCGAGGTACATTTCGAGCGCCATGCGCCTTACCTCGGTGGACTTTACATCGGACTTTTGCACTACCGTGTAGTGGTAGCCGCAATCTTTGCACTTGTGGCGTTGCCGCCCCTGCACCATTCCTGCCTTGCAGTGGTCGGCGCTGTTACATCGTGGACAATCCATGGTTGTTAAGTTTATAAAGTTTGTAAAGTTTGTAAAGTTGCAGGTAGCTGATGCCTACAACCAAAACTCCAACCCAACCCCTCTCTACTAAGCCGAGCTTGCGCTTCGGCTCGTTT
>JAITVR010000161.1 GCA_031285695.1 Prevotellaceae bacterium | reverse complement strand
TTCCATTTTTCTATTTCAATAAAATTGATTACTTTCGCAGGGTTTTTCAGCAATCAACGTAGTACAACTTAACATTTCTTTTCAATGGCTGTTTTAGAAACACTTAGAAAAAAGGCAGGAGTCTTTTTGGTGGGAATTATCGGTATTTCGCTGCTCAGCTTTGTGCTGGGCGACATGTTTGGCTCGCAGGGCGGTGGCGGATTGTTTGGCAGCGGCCAAAGTTTGGGCGAAATGAACGGTACAACAATTTCGTATGAGGAGTACCAGCGCGAGCAGGACTACTACACCGCCATTTATCAAATTATGTACGGCCAAAACGCCAGCAACGAAGCCATGGTGGACGAGGCGCGCGAGCAGGCTTGGCAATCGCTGGTGCGCAAAAATGTGTTCGACTCAAAGTACAGCCGCCTTGGGCTGCGCGTATCGAGCGATGAGCTGTTCGACCTCATTCAGGGGCGCAACCCATCGCCGCTGGTGGTCAACATCAACAACTTTACCAACCCGCAAACGGGCGAGTTTGACCGCGGAAGCGTGCTACGCTACCTGCAAAGCTTAGACCAAAACCCTAACCCCGACAGCAAAACCTACTGGCTCTTTCTCGAAAAAGAAATTGTGCAGCAGCGCCTGCAAACCAAGCTCATGAACTTGGTATCGAGCGCCCTGTACGTAACCAATTTGGACGCTAAAAACATGCTGAGCAACACCGCCAACACGGTGAGCATTCAGTACGTGCAAAAGCCCTTTAGCAGCGTGCCCGACAGCGCGGTAAAAGTTACCTCATCGGACGTAAAAAAATACTACAACGCGCACAAGCAGCAGTACAGGCAAACCGCCTCGCGCGATGTGGAGTACGTTGCCTTTCCCATTGTGCCTTCGGCAGAAGACGACCAGGCAACCCGCGAGTGGATTGCAAAGTTAGCGCCCGAATTTAAAGCATCAACCGATGTTCGCCAGTTCGTTACGCTCAACTCCGATGTGCCTTTTGACGCTACCTACTACGCAAAGGGTCAGCTGCCCGAACCCTTAGACAACTTCGCATTTTCGGCCTCCAAAGCCGATATGCTTAACTCCATACTCGATGGCGGTTCGTACAAAATGGCGCGCATTGCCGATGTACGCATGCTGCCCGATTCGGTAAGAGCACGCCACATTTTGCTCGACGGACAGCGCGGTTTGGAAGCCACGCGCACGTTGGCCGACAGCATTCGCACGGCGCTGCGCAGAGGCGCCAACTTTGAAGCGTTGATGACAAAATACTCCGTTGACCAAGTAGCCAATCAGCAGGGCGGCGATTTGGGTTGGTTTGGTCAAAACGCTATGGTACGTCCCTTTGGCGACTCGTGCTTTTTTGCACCCAGGGGTCGCACTATGGTTATCGAAACGCAGTTTGGCATACACATAGCGCAGGTTACCGATAAGGGTGTGGAGCAAAAAAAAGTGCAGCTGGCGGTGGTAGAGCGCGCGCTTGAGCCAAGCCGCACCACGCGCGAACGCATTTTTGCAAACGCCAATGAATTTGCAACCGCAGCCGGCGACTACGCAACCTTTACCGCCAAGGCAGCCGAAAAAGGCTACGCCAAGCAAACCGCACCGCGCATTACCATCAACGACCGCAACGTGCAGGGCCTGCAGCAGGCGCGCGACTTGGTGCGCTGGGCCTACGAGCAAAAGAAGAGCGGAAATATTTCGGGTGTATTTGAAATCAGCAATAACTTTGTGGTGGCGGCGCTGAAGGAAGTTCGCGAAGATGGCTACGCCGATGTTGACCAAGTGGCCTCCGAAATTTCGGCAGAAGTTTTGCGTGAGAAAAAGGCCGATTTGGCTGCCGCCGAAATGAGCGGTGCTGCCGATTTGAGCAGCCTTGCCCAGCAGCTGAACGCCACCGTAGGCACCATAGCCGATGTAAACTTTGCCAGCTTTTACCTAACCAACGTAGGCGTGGAGCCGGGTTTAGCGGCAGCAGCTTCGGTGGCCAAGGAAGGTCAAATTTCTACCCCCGTAAAGGGATACTCGGGCACCTACGTATTCTCGGCCACCGCGCGCACCGACAAGGCCACCGATGCCATGCTGCCGCAAGAAAAGCAACGCCTGCAGGAAACTGTGCCCATGCGCGTGGGCTACGAGCTGTTTGAGGCGCTGCGCACCCAGGCCGAAATAAAAGACTGGAGAGGAAAAGTGCTGTTTTAGCAAAGGATAAAATGCGCCCTCGGGGCAGATACGGTAAAGGGATAAAATTTTGAAAATTTTATCCCTTTATATTTTGGGGCAACTGAAGCCGAAAAGCACACGATACACGACACGTCATTGCGAGCGAAGTGCGGCAATCTCAAGCCCGATTGTGAGATTGGCTCCGTTGCGCTACGGTTTTGTCTTCCCAACGCACGCTAGCGCAATGCGGTCTTGTGGCAACGAATATGCCCTTAGGAGAGCAACAAAATTACGATGGACTTTGAAATTGTCGCAAATAAGTGTAAACTCCTTGTAATTAGCGTGTTGTATTTCTTGGCATGACAGATGGCGAGCTTTGTTTTTTCTTCGTTTGTGGCCTTCCTTCTTTTGTTGCAAAGGTAACTTTTATATGCGCCAAAATGTTTGTTCACTATTTTTGTTGCGCAAATAAAAATTTACAACTATTTGATA
>JAITVR010000112.1 GCA_031285695.1 Prevotellaceae bacterium | reverse complement strand
AGCGTGTCGCGCGCACCAAGCCCAATAGGTTGAATACCAAATTCTTTACCTGCCTCCATTACCGCATTCCACAGCTTTACTGCTTCTTTTACCGGCACGTAAACTTCGCAACCGCCTGCGCCGGTGTAGCCGGTGGTGGAAAAAATGGCGTTTTTTATTCCCGCAAATTCCACCTCCTTAAAGGTGTAGTACTCCATATTTTCAACGGATTCGGCGCACAACTTTTGCATGGCCTTCAGCGCAAGCGGGCCCTGCACGGCCAGCTGCGCAAAATCGGCGGAAGCGTTGATAAAATCCATGCCGATTTTCAGCCCAAACTGCTCGGCGTACTTACTTGCTGCCGCAAAATCTTTATCGGCATTTGAAGCGTTGACTACAAGTAAATATTTTTCGGCGTTGAAGCGGTAAACAAGCAGGTCGTCCACCACGCAGCCGTTGGGGTGCATAAGGCAGGTGTACTGCACTTTTCCATCGTGCAGCGTTGAAGCATCGTTGCTGGTAATGTGCTGAATGAAGGGTAGCGCATTTTTGCCCAGCACCCAAAATTCGCCCATGTGGCTCACGTCAAAAACGCCCAGCTTTTGGCACACGCAAAGGTGCTCATCGCTAATGCCGCTGTACTCTATGGGCATGTTGTAGCCGGCAAATTCGGCCATTTTTGCGCCAAGCGAAATGTGCAAATCGGTAAGTGGTGTGGATTTCATAATTTCAAGTTTCAAATTCCAAATTGTCATTGCGGGCTTGACCCGCAATGACATGGTTTTCCAAATAAAACAACAATGGCTGTGCGCAAACACAGCCATTATTAAGGTGTAAGGAAAATTTGTGGCTACCTTCTTTTCTTTTTCTTAGCGCCACCCTTTTTTGCAGGCGCTTTTTTGCCGGGCTTCTTGCCCTTTACAGCCGTTTTTTTCGCCGGCGCTTTCTTTTTTGCAGCCGCTGCTTCCGCCAAAACTATCGAATCTTGACGCGCTTTTTCGAGCGCAGCCTGACGAGCCGCTTCCTCACGCGCTACGCGGGCGCGCTCTTCTTGGTCGGCTACCATTTGCTTTTTGAGCGCGGTGCGAATGCCCCAGCGCTGCTTTTCGTACTCCTTGTACTGCTTGCCGCTCAAGGCTTTTTTCATTTGCTTTTCGCGCGCTTCGCTCAGCTTGTCAAACTCCGTTTCTTCCTTCTTTTTTACTTGATTTCCAAAAGGATTTGCGGGGTTGGCAATGGTCAAATCCTGCAGCTGCTGCTCAAACTTGGCGTTAATATCGGCTACTTTAGCAGCCTTGTCGTCCTCCAGCTGCAGCTTTTCCCTCATTATTTTGTTGAGAAATTCAACGCGCGCCTCAACCGATGAAATGCGCACCAGCGAGCTGTCCTCAAGCGCATTTTTGGGAGCGGCAGCCGCCAACGTGGCGAGCGATAGCATGCCAACAAGTAGTAGTAATGTCTTTTTCATTGCTATTATGAATAAAAAATTGTGTAGTTGCTATTTAAGCAGCTAAGGTAGCTACTTTTTGCGTAGCGGGAGCAAATTATTAACAAAAAATAGGATTAAATGGGGGCAAGCTGCGCACGAAATCAGATTTTACACTACTTTTGTGTCCGATTTTTTTATTTAAAATAGATAATAGCTACGAATGAAAGTTTTGAAATTTGGCGGCACCTCGGTAGGTAGCCCCGAGCGCATGAAGGCGCTTCCCAAGCTCATTGTAAACGATGAACCCAAGATTGTGGTGCTATCGGCTATGAGCGGAACAACGAATAATTTGGTGGAGATTGCCTCGCTGCTGTACGCAAAAAAGCAGAAGGAAGCGGCTATGGCCATCAAAAATTTGGAGGAAAAGTACGCCAAAGTTATTGATGAGCTGTTCAGCACGCAGGATTACAAAAAGAAGGCTACCACTGCGCTCAAGGAGCGTTTTGACCAGCTGAAAAGTTTTTCGGCAGGCGAATTTTCGGTAAAAGAAGAGCGCGTAATTTTGGCGCAGGGCGAGCTGATGAGCACCATGCTCGAAAACCTTTACTTGAACGAAACCGGCGTAAAATCGGTGCTGCTGCCGGCGCTCAACTTTATGCGCAAGGACCAGCGCGATGAGCCCGACATGTACTTTATTCGCGAAATTTTGACGCGCGAGCTCGAAAAAAATCCCGACTGCAAGCTGTTCATTACGCAGGGCTACGTGTGCCGCAACTTTAAGGGCGAAATTGACAACCTCAAGCGCGGCGGCAGCGACTACTCCGCCTCTATTATCGGCGCAGCCATAAAGGCTGAGGAAGTGCAAATTTGGACGGACATTGACGGCTTTCACAACAACGACCCGCGCATGGTGGAAAAAACCCACAGCATTGCGCACCTTTCGTTCGACGAAGCTTCGGAGCTGGCGTACTTTGGCGCAAAAATTTTGCACCCCAACTGCGTTATTCCCGTGCAGGAAGCCAACATTCCGCTGTGGATAAAAAACACCATGGACCCCAAGGCGTTCGGCACGCTCATTTCGTCGTCCACCGACGAGGGAAGCATTAAGGCCGTGGCAGCAAAGGACAACATTACCGCCATTAAGGTAAAGTCGGGGCGCATGATTATGGCCTACGGTTTCCTTCGCCAAATCTTCGAAATATTTGAAGATTACAGCACGCCAATTGACATGATTACCACCTCCGAAGTGGCCGTGTCGCTTACCATTGACGATACCACCAACTTGGAAAAAATTGTAGCCGAGCTGAAAAACTTTGGCACGGTAGAGGTGGATAAAGACATGACGATTATCAGCATTGTGGGCAATAAAATTTCGGAAAGCAAGGGCGCAACCGCCAAGATTTTGGGTGCGCTGAGCGATATGCCCATTCGCATGATTTCGTTTGGCGGAAGCCGCTACAACGTAAGCCTGCTGGTAGAAAGCACGTACAAAAAAGCCGCGCTTGAAGCCCTAAACAGCAAGCTGTTTTAGTTGAGAGTGGAGAGTTGAAAGTGGAGAACGAAATTCACTCTCAACTCTCCATTCTCAACTCTCAACTATTTTTTACCATGAATTTCCCAATTGATAAGCTGCGTAGCCTGCCTACCCCGCTCTACTACTACGATGTGGAGCTGCTTAGGCGCACGGCGCAGGCGGCAAAAACCGAGGCCGACAGGTACGGCTACCACGTGCACTACGCGCTAAAAGCTAACGCCAACGCGCCGCTGCTGCGCATACTCAGCGGTATGGGCATTGGTGCGGACTGCGTGAGCGGTGCCGAGGTGCAGCGCGCCATCGACTGCGGATTTGCACCGCAAAGCATTGCCTTTGCCGGCGTGGGCAAGCGCGATGATGAAATAAACTTGGGAATAGACCACGGAATTTTTACCTTCAACTGCGAGAGCGAGCAGGAGCTGGAGGTAATAAATGAGCTGGCAAAAGCAAAGGGAAAGGTGGCGCAAGTTGCGCTGCGCATCAACCCCGAGGTGGACGCGCACACGCACGCGCACATTACCACCGGCACCGCCGAAAATAAGTTTGGCATCAACCTGTGGCAGCTGAATGAGGTGGCCAAAAAAGCTACGCAAATGAGCCACCTAAAGCTCATCTCCATTCACTTTCACATTGGTTCGCAGATTACGGAAGTGGAGCCCTTCATTGAGCTTTGCAAAAAGGTAAACGAGCTGCAAGCGCAGCTCGAAAAAATAGGCGTTACCGTGGAGCACGTGAACGTGGGCGGCGGCTTGGGCGTGGAGTACAGCAATCCCGATGAGCATTTAATTCCCGATTTTGCAGGGTATTTTTCTGCCATAAATAAAAACATACAGCTGCGCGCAGGGCAAAAATTGCACGTAGAGCTGGGGCGCTCCATTGCCGCGCAGTGCGGGGCGCTGATTACAAAATGCCTTTACGTAAAGGAGCTGCAAAAGAAAAACTTTGTGATAGTTGATGCCGGCTTTACCGACCTCATTCGTCCGGCGCTGTACGGCGCGCACCACCGCATTGAGAATTTAACCTCAGCTTCGACCGAAAAGAAAAGCTACGATGTGGTAGGCCCCATTTGCGAAAGCAGCGATACCTTTGACAAAAACATTGCCCTGCCCCACACGCAGCGCGGCGACCTGCTAGCCATTCGCACCGCCGGCGCCTACGGCGAGGTAATGGCCTCGCAGTACAACCTGCGCACGCTACCCAAAGCGTACTACTCAGATAAGATTTAACCCCACGCGTCATTGCGAGCGAAGCGTGGCAATCTCAAGCTAGATTGTGAGATTGCTTCGCTAAACCCGCTCGCAATGACGGTGGGTTTGTTAGCTACCCCCAACCCACTGTTCACTCTCAACTCTCCATTCTCCACTATCTACTGGTTTCTCAACCTCCAGTAAAATGGACTCTCGCCGGTCATTTTTCTAAAAAAATGGCAGAACGAGCTGGTGGACGCAAGGCGCGTAGCCTTGGCCACCTGACGGGTTGGCCAGTTGGTTTCCCTTAGCAGCGCCTCGCCAATGGCCAGGCAGTAGGCATCAGTCCACCGCTGAATGCCAAACCCGCTAATAGCCGGCAGCGCAGCCTTGAGCTGCCGCTCGGTTACGCCCAGCTGCGCGGCGTAAGTACCGGCCGAACACTTGCCATAGCGGCACACCAGCTCAGCAAAGCGATTTACAAACTCGTTGGGCGTAGGCCGCGGCTGCACCGTGTAGCTAAACTCGTAGTGCACGCGCAGCCCATCATCGGGCACCAAGGTGCGGCTCACCTTGACTTCAAAGAGGTCTGCGGCGTTAAAGGAAGGGGTGTTTACTTTCATAGTAGGGGCAAAGGTAGGTTTTTTTTTGATATTCCAACGTTATTTGAGCAATACTATTTTAGAACAATGCTCAAATAAAAATAGTTAGACATTACATTGTTACTTCAATGATTAACTATTAATAGTGAAGCACTACCAAATATTAAGTATTGTTTCACTAAAAATAGTTGAACATTGCCGTATTTGAACATTGCTCAACTGCCAATAAGTAGGCATTGCTATAAAATAGCATTGCTCAAATAACAATTTGGAAGGTTAACTTATCCAGCCACCGTTCTGCTAAATTTGCCGAACGCACATACCACGTCATTGCGAGGAGCGAGGTACAAGCGACGAAGCAATCTCAAGCCCGATGTTGAGATTGCTTCGCTAAACCCGCTCGCAATGACGGTGGGTTTGTCTGCTACCCCCAACCCCCTAAAGGGGGCTATAACCGCGGTGGGTTCATTTTCAATTTTCAATTCTCAACTCTCAACTAACTGCAGTCGGAGCAGGTTTAGGGCGTGCACGGCGGCGCGGAGGGTGGTGCGCTCGCGGTTGTTGCCGAGCTGTAGCATTTGCGAAGCTACTTTTTGGGGCGTAGCCACGGCAATCCACACCGTGCCCACGGGCTTTTGGGG
>JAITVR010000107.1 GCA_031285695.1 Prevotellaceae bacterium | reverse complement strand
TACAGCGCCTTTGAAGAAATGGAAGCGCAGCTTATGCAGCCCGAGTTTGGGCTCGCCTTTGAGTGGCGCTACTACAAGGATAGCAAGGCCTGGCTGTGCAAGGTGGCGCACAAAAAGAAAACCGTTTTTTGGCTCTCGGTGTGGGACGGATTTTTCAAAACCTCGTTCTTCTTTTTAGAGCGGCATTTGGAGGGAATAGCCGTCTTGGCCATTGACGAAAGCTGCTGTATGGTGGAAAAAGAGTTTGGCAAAATGATACCCTTTATTTTCAGCATCAGCAGCAAAAAGCAGCTGCCCGATGTGCTCAAAATGGTGCAATTTAAAAAAGCGGCGAAGTAACCCTCGCCGCTTTTTGCTTGCCAACTATCGTTTTTACCCCTACCACGGCTGTTAAAATGCCCTCAACGATTGTTTTTACTACTTTTACAGCTGTTCGAGTGGCGAAAAAAGCTTTTGGCAGACCTCCGACACTTGTCCGAATAGCAAAAAAAGCTTTTGGCAGGCTTTTGACAGCTGTTTGAATGGCAAAAAAAGCTTTTGACGAACTTCTTACAGCCGCCAAAACGGCAAAAAAAGCTTTTGACAGGCTTCTTACAGCCGTTCGAGCTGTAAAAAAAGCTTTTGCGAACAAAAAAACTACCGCCTGCGCAGCCGGTTTATCCAGCGCGCGGCCTCGCCAATCCACAGCACGGCCGAGGTGGCGCCAATGATAACGAGCCAGTCGTTTAGCGTAAGCGGCGTGGTGCGAAAGGCGTCGCCGCCAAAGCTTACAATCAGCACCTGCCCTGCAATAATGAGCAGCGCCACCACCACAAAGCCCATGCTGTTTTTTAGGTTAGAAAAAGCAGATTTGCCCGAGGCGTAGGCTTTTGCGTTGAACATATTCCAAAATTGCAGCATGACAAAGGCCGTGAAGAAGTACGACAGGCTGTAGCGCGAAATGCTGCCTTCGGCCGGCGTGAGGTAGTACAGCAGCCCCATAAGCAGCGCAACAAAGGCCGCGCCCGTGCCGAAAATGCTGCGGCGCATGGCGGGTGAAATAATAAAGTCGGAGTTGCGGCGCGGCTTGCTCTTCATCACCTCGCGGCTGGGTGGCAGCGAGGCCAGCGCGGCGGCGGCAAAGGTGTCCATAATGAGGTTGACCCACAGCATTTGCGTTACGGTTAGCGGCAGCTCTTTTCCAAACAGCGAGCCTATTAAAACGATGAGCAGCGCGGCTACATTTATCGTCAGCTGGAATAAAATAAACCGCTGAATGTTTTGGTACAGCGAGCGCCCCCACATTACGGCGGTGGCAATGCTGTTGAACGAGTCGTCGAGCAGCGTGATGTCGCTCGCCTCCTTGGCCACCGAGGTGCCGGTGCCCATCGAAAGGCCTACATCGGCGTGGTTGAGCGCAGGTGCATCGTTGGTGCCATCGCCGGTAACGGCTACCACGGCCTTGTTTTTTTGCAGCAGCTGAACTAAGCGTTGCTTGTCGGTTGGGCGCGCGCGGCACATAATTTTGAGCGCCATTACGCGGCTAAAGGCTTCTTCATCTGTCAACGCTTCAAAGTCCACGCCGGTAATAATGTTTTGCTCGGTATCGGCCTCGCTCCAAATGCCGATTTGCCGGCCGATTTCTTTGGCGGTTCCGGCCGTATCGCCGGTTACAATTTTTACGCCCACGCCGGCGTTGAGGCACAGCGCCACGGCCTGCGGCACATCGCTGCGCACCGGGTCCGATATGGCTACAACGCCTAAAAAGGTGAGGTCGGCGCTGAGCGAGCGCAGGTCTATTTTTTCGTTTTCGTCAATAAATTTGTAGGCAAAAGCGAGCGTGCGCATGGCCTTGTTTTGGTAGCCCAGCAGTCGGCTTTCTACCTCGCTTTTTACTTCGGAAATAGGAGAAAAACCTTCCTGCATTTGCGCGTTTTTGCACTTGCCGAGAATTACCTCGGGCGCGCCCTTCACGTACACCACCTTGCGCTTTGCGAGTGGCGAGTCCACCAGCGTGGCCATGTACTTTCGCTCGGTGGAAAAGGTGAGCTGCTCCACCACGCTCGCATTTTCGCGCAGCGGAAGGTAGTTTACGCCCTGCGCGTGCAGCCACAGCAGCAGGCCTGCCTCGGTGGGGTTGCCTATGGTTTTTATTTTTTCGGGATTTGAAAAATCTAAAAACGCGGTAGAGTTTACCGAAATTCCTTCGGCAATAGTATCCTCTAACTTGCCGCTTTTTGTGCAAAAAAACATGGCTTCGTGCACGCACATTTGGTTTTGCGTAAGCGTACCGGTTTTGTCGGTGCAAATAACGGTGGCGGCGCCCATGGTTTCGCAGGCGTGCATTTTGCGCACCAGGTTGTTTGTTTTCAGCATTCGGCGCATGTTGAGCGCAAGGCTCAGCGTAACGCTCATGGGCAGCCCCTCGGGCACGGCCACCACAATGAGCGTAACCGAAATCATGAGGTACTGCAAAATATGCTGTGCAAGCTCTAAGGGGGCAGCGCTGAGAAGATTTCCGTAAAAAATACCCTTGGCCAACAGCAGCACAAACAGCGCCACCGCCAGCGCAAAACCTGCGCGACCAATGAGCTTGGCCAGCTTTCCGAGCTGCTGATTGAGCGGTGTTTCTATCGTTTTTTCCTCGGTCGATTTTTCGGCTACCTTCCCGTACTCGGTGCTATCGCCTACGGCAAAAATGCGGATAACGCCGTGCCCCTCGAGCACCCGCGTGCCGCGCATTACGTGGTTGCTGGGGTAAGTAGCTTCCTTGTCAAACTTTTCGGCCTCGGCAGTTTTGCTGCACATCAGCTCACCCGTCAGCGCGGATTCATCAATGCTGAGCGAAACGCTTTCCAAAATTTCGCCGTCGGCAGGAACTTCTTCGCCCGTTTCGAGCAGCACAATGTCGCCCACCACAATTTCATTCTTCGGAATTTCCACCACATTTCCGTTGCGAATAGTTCGCACGGCTGCGCTGTCGTTAACTTGGTTGAGCACATCAAACTTTTTACCGGCATCGTACTCAAACCAAAACGAAACGCCGGTGGCCAAAATAATGGCAAAGATAATGCCAATGGTTTCAGCAAATTCCCAGTGCACAAACGAAATGCCGAGCGACAGCGCCGCCGCCACCAGCAGTATGCGAATGGACGAATCGTTGAACTTTCGGAGAAATAATCGCCACGCTGCTTCGCGCTTGGGCGGCGTAAGTACGTTGGCGCCGTGCTGTTGGCGATTTTCTGAAACCTGCGCATTGGTAAGGCCTTGGTAGCTGCTCATGAAAATGAGGGATTAAAAATTAGTGGTTCCAAAGGTACAAATTTTGCCTGCTATTGCAAAAAACAAAAAGCGGCATTTTCGTTGCCGCTTTTTTGCTAAAGAAATGGGTTTATAATTTTCAGCCTTCCCTCAATGAGCTGATTGTGCTGCATGTCTTCGGAGTACAAAATGCTGCTGCCAGCTTCGAGCGCAGAGGCTAAAATTAAGCAATCGTAGTAGGAGTAGCCGTATTGGCTGCTCAGCGCCAGTGCCTTTTGAATAGTTTCCATATCAATGTGGGCAAGTTCGCAGCAGCCTACTATTTCGTTGATTGACTGCTGTACTTCGCTTCCAAGCATTCCTAATTTCCGTAGGCAAACAGAGCAAAATTCATTGAGCACCTGCGTGCTTATAACACAGCGAGTGTGCTCAAGCAGGTTGGCAACAATGGCTTGCTTTTCCAGCTCGTCTTCGGAGTACAGGTAAACAAAAATATTCGTATCAAGAAAAATACTACCGCTCATGTACTTCCTCTCGGTTGAACTTGAAACCTTTTGTTTTCAGCTGCATGGCCGTAAATTTTTTGCGAGATTTTGGATTTTTTTCCACCGAATCTGCCAATAAAATTACCTTTACCCACGATAGATTTTCGTTGGAAAGCTGCTCGGGAATGTGAATTACACCGTTGCGTACCGTTGCGCTAAATTCGTATGCTTGCA
>JAITVR010000090.1 GCA_031285695.1 Prevotellaceae bacterium | reverse complement strand
CCGTGTCGAGCATCGTTCTCGCCACAAAAGTTAGGGGGCTTCTTGTGCAGTGGGCGCAGGAAGCCTTTTTTAGTGGTTAGCGTATAATGATTAGTGGTTAACGAAGATAGCCACCAAGTTGCTAACCACTAACCGTTAATCACTAATCACTATTTTATGGCCCTTTTTTCTCTTTTTTCCTCAAAAAAAACCGAGCCGCAGGTTGAGAAAACTTCACTCGAACACGGGCTCGAAAAAACCAAGGAGGGCATGCTCAAGCGGCTTTCGCGCGCCGTGGTGGGAAAATCAAAAGTCGATGATGAAGTGCTCGACAACCTTGAGGAGGCGCTGATTTCGTCCGATGTGGGCGTGGAAACTACGCTGCGCATTATTGAGCGCATTCAGCAGCGCGTGGCGCGCGATAAGGTGCTGGGCACCGCCGAACTCAACCAAATTTTGCGCGAAGAAATTGAATCTTTGCTTGAAGATAACAACGTAAACATAACCGCCATGCCTGAGGGTTTGAAGCCCTACGTGGTAATGGTGGTGGGCGTTAACGGCGTGGGCAAAACCACCACCATAGGCAAGCTTGCATCGCAGCTTATTGCCGATGGAAAAAAAGTTTACATTGGCGCAGCCGACACGTTTCGCGCTGCTGCCGTTGACCAGCTTGAGGTGTGGGCGCAGCGCGCCGGAGCCACCATCATCAAGCAGCAAATGGGCGCTGACCCCGCCTCGGTGGCCTTTGATACGCTGAGCGCAGCCGTGGCAAATGGTGCCGATGTTGTTTTGATTGACACCGCAGGTCGCCTGCACAACAAGGTAAACTTGATGAACGAGCTATCGAAAATTCGCAACGTGATGCGCAAAATTATTCCCGATGCACCGCACGAAGTTTTGCTCGTACTTGATGGCTCAACGGGGCAAAATGCGTACCAGCAGGCAACGGAATTTAGCAAGGCAACGGACGTTACCGCGCTTGCCATAACCAAGCTCGACGGCACAGCCAAAGGCGGCGTGGTGCTTGGCATTTCGGACCAGCTGAAAGTTCCGGTAAAGTACATTGGCGTGGGCGAAAAAATAGAAGACCTGCGGATATTCGATAAAAAAGCATTTGTGGAAACCCTTTTTAATTGAAAATGGACAATGGATAACGGACAATAATTGTCCATTGTTCATTGTTCGTTATCCATTTTTATGTCCTTCTCTTCCAAAAAAATAAACGTAATTACCCTCGGTTGCTCCAAAAATGTGGTGGACTCCGAAAAGCTGATGGCGCAGCTACAGCACGGCGGCTACACGCTGCTGCACGATAGCGACGACAGTTCGGCGCGCACCATCATTATCAATACCTGCGGCTTTATTGGCGATGCAAAGGAGGAATCTATCAACACCATTCTTGATTTTGCCGAGGCAAAAAAGCGTGGCGAAATTGATAAGCTATTTGTGTTTGGCTGCCTTTCGGAGCGGTACAAAAGCGAGCTGCAGGCGGAGTTAGGCAGCGAGGTGGACGAGTTTTTTGGCGTAAACAACATTGAAGATATACTGCGAACGCTGGGCGTGCAGCACAAAAATAAATTAATTGGTGAGCGCCTTTTATCCACGCCGCCGCACTACGCCTACCTCAAGGTTTCCGAAGGCTGCAACTGGGGTTGCTCGTACTGCGCCATTCCGCTCATTCGCGGAAAACATGTTTCTACTCCAATAGAAGATTTGGTGGCAGAGGCGCAACTTTTGGCCGCCAAAGGCGTGAAGGAAATCATGCTCATTGCGCAGGATTTGACCTACTACGGCTTGGATATTTATGGCAAACGCCGCTTGGCGGATTTGCTTACCGAGCTCTGCAAAATTGACGGCATTGCGTGGCTGCGCCTGCACTACGCGTACCCCACGCAGTTCCCCTTAGATGTGCTTGAGGTAATGCGCCGCAACCCAAAAATTTGCAAGTACCTTGATATTCCCTTTCAGCATGTAAATGATAATGTGCTGCAGCAAATGCGGCGCGGCAACACGCGGCAGCAAAGCTACGAGTTGATGCGCGCCATACGCACGCAAATTCCCGATGTTGCGCTGCGCACCACGCTCATAGTGGGGCACCCGGGCGAGGACGAGGCGGCTTTTGCCGAGCTGCTGGACTTTGTGCGCGAGGTACGGTTTGAGCGCTTGGGCGTTTTTACCTACTCCGAAGAAGAGGGAACTTACGGCGCAAAGCACCTCAAAGATGAAATTCCGCAGGAAGAAAAGCAGCGCCGCGCCGACATTTTAATGAAGCTGCAAGCAGGAATTTCCGCTTCGCTAAATCAAGAAAAAGTAGGGAAAACTTTCCGCACTATTATTGATAGAAAGGAAGGCGAATACCACATAGGCCGCACCGAGCACGACTCGCCCGAGGTGGACGGCGAGGTGCTGATAAAGTCTGAAACGCCGCTCACGCTTGGCGAATTTTACAGCGTAAAAATAACCTCCGCCGACGAGTTTGACCTGTACGGCGAGGTGTAGTTCGGCTTCGCCACTCTCAACCCTCGTTGTCATTACGGGCTTGACCCGTAATCTCATGATAAAACGCACCTCAGTTGTAGGAGATTGCGGGTCAAGCCCGCAATGACAGCATTAGGG
>JAITVR010000228.1 GCA_031285695.1 Prevotellaceae bacterium | reverse complement strand
GACCGCGGCGATAAGTTTACCACGCCGGAAATGGTACAGGAAATACTGGAGCAACGCGTTTAAATTAGTGGAGAATGGAGAGTTGAAAATTGAGAGTGAATTCTTAATTTTCAACTCTTCGTTTTTTTTATAAAAATGAGCAGCTGTCTTTTTTGTCATTCTGAACGAAGTGAAGAATCTCTCGCTTGCAGCAACGCTAACTTGAGATGCTTCACTTCGCTCAGCATGACAACCCTCATCGTCATTGCGAAGAGCGAGGCACGAGCAACGAAGCAATTTCACAATCGGGTTGTCATTCCGCGCTTGACGCGGAATCCCCTAAATTGAGGAGATTGCGGGTCAAGCCCGCAATGACAACATTGAGCTTGAGATGCTTCGACAGGCTCAGCATGACAGCGCACGGCACGTCATTGCGAGGAGCGAGGTACGAGAGACGTGGCAATCTCAAGCCATTGCTTGGAGATTGGCTACGCCGAGCTCCGCTTCGCTACGGTTGCTTCGCTAAACCCGCTCGCAATGACGCGGTTTTCGACAGGCTCAGCATGATAACAGGTGAATGAAGTATGTGTTTTATAATGAAATAGTTGTGAAGATTGTCGTGTAAATGTCGTGCGGCGTGTCGTGCATAATACGGCGGATATTTTTTGAAATATTTTAGGTCGAATCTATTTTTGTGGCAGATTTCAACATGGGTAAAAACTTGGATTTTGGAAAAAAAATAGTTGAGGTGCGCAAGGCAAAAGGGCTTACGCAGGACGAGGTGGCTGAGCGGTGCAAGGTTTCTACGCGCACCATTCAGCGTATTGAGTCGGGCGAGGTTGCGCCGCGCGCGTTTACGATTAAGGCCATTTCCGAAGCGCTGGGTTTTGATTTTTTTGAAGCCTCGAATGCTAGCTGCGAGGCCAATAAAAAAAGTCGCTACGCAAGGTTGAAATTTTACGCTACAGATTTATTCAACTTAAAAACACATGCCATGAGAAAAATTTCCATTTTGGCAACCTTCGGCTTGGCCGTAGCGTTTGCTGTGCTTGCCTTTGCGCCAAAAGCTGAGGCGCAAAAAATGCCCAACTTCATCAACACGCCTGAGCGCGTAGAGGTGGCGTTTACCGATGATTTTACCATTGATAGCTTAGATTTTATCAAAAATGAGCTGCAGAAAAGAGGAATAACCGTAAGCTATAAAAAAGCCACCTTTGACAAAACGGGACATTTGATAGCTATTTCTGTAAGCGTGGATTGCGGCGATGGATTTTCGGGAGGTTTTAATAATGAAGGCGACCCACTTTCGGTGTTTTTTAGCTACGGCAAAGACTTAAAACCGATGGAGATAGGCGGAGATAGGCGGTACGGATTTTTTCGTGATTACCGCAAAAATGCAAAAACGCCTTTTGCCACAGGCTGCCTAAATTGTGATGGAAAAGGCTTTTGGGTTGAGGGTTATTCGGTGCCGAATCCGCTATACATTGTTGATGGAAAAGAGGTGGATAGTAGCGTATTCAAGAGTATTCCCGCCGAAAAAATTGAGCGCATAACGGTCCTTAGAGACCAGTCGGCGATTGAGCAGTATGGCGAAAAGGCGAAAGACGGCGTGGTGGTGGTTACCCTAAAAAAGTAGCGGAAATATTTTTTGTAAAAGCGGCTGCGATTTAATTGTGGTCGCTTTTTTTATTGTTTATTTCAAAAAATTTTTACCTTTGCTTTTCTCTTAATAAATTTTTTTACCATGAAAAAAAATATACTTTTTGCATTGCTGGTTTTTGCAGCAGCCTCCACGAACGGCAACGCTATATCGTTCACAATTCAAGGGGAAATAAAAGGTTTGATACCTGGCGATACGCTTTCTTTTGAGCGAGTTAGTTTTCCCGGGTACAACCTCAATCCTGCGTTTGAGGTGATTGTTGAAGCTCCAAATGAGTTTGCCTACAATGGCAAGCACGAGCATGTTGATGTTTATTTGATGACGTATAAACCCGCCTCGGGAAAAGTTGTGCCATCTGATAGGCGAGGACTTGAGATAATTGTAAAAGACGGCACAACGAGCATACTTGGTACAGCCGACCAAATATACTACTGTCAGAAAAAAGACGGACTTTACAACAATAAGCTGCTGCAAAAATTTCAAAAATTTGATGTTTCTTTGGGCAAAAAGAGAAGTAATTGGATAAAGCTAATGGACGAGGCGCACGCTGCCAAAGATACGGTAAAAGCGAAGGAGTACACCGATAAATTCAACCATTTTAATATTGAGCACGAAAAGGATTATAAAAAAATGTCGGAGTTAGCGAAGGAGTTTTATGAAAAATTTCCATCATCAGAGCACGCCGTTGTTGATGCAATGCGCTCGGTAAACTCTAAGTCTTTTGCAACTTCGCAAGCCAAGTACGATAAAATGAATGACGAGGCAAAGAGTAGTTATTTTGGCAAAAAATTTAAGCACGAACTTGACAAAATAGCAGCGTTGCAGCCGGGCAAAGATGCGCCCGAATTTCATTTAACGGCAATAGATGGCAGAGAAATTTCCCTAAAAGATTGCGCAGGTTCATACGTTCTAATTTACCATTGGGGCTTGTGCCCCGGCTCAATTATGATTGACGAAGAGGTAATAAATTTGCACAATAAGTACAAAGACCACCTGAAGATTATCGGCGTAACGGACGATATTGCCGCCATAAAATTGGTGTACGAAAGCACGCAGCCCGATGCTAAGTTCATGGACGTTACGTTGAAGCCCGTTTTTAAAAAGATGCTTGTTCACCCTTGGTTTGATGCGGAAAAAAAAGGAGATAACAAAAAAATAGAAACCGATTATGCCTTTGGCGGCTTGCCTTTCTTTGTGTTTATTTCGCCCGAAGGAAAAATTATAGAACGAGCATTTAGCGATGCTTTTTACAAGGCGAAAAAAACAATAAAAAAAGAGTTTCCCGAGCAGCCTCTTGCCTTTCCCGGTGCCGATGGCTTTGGTCGGCACACTTCGGGTGGGCGCGGCGGCAAGGTTTTGTTTGTCGATAATCTTAATGACGACGGAGAGGGAAGCTTGCGCGCTGCCGTTACGGCAAAAGGTGTGCGCACGGTAATTTTTCGCGTAAGCGGAACCATTTATTTGAAGTCAAAGCTCGAAGTTAAAAATGACAGCATAACCATTGCGGGGCAAAGCGCGCCGGGCGATGGCGTGTGCCTGGCCAACTACAACTTTCGGGTAAATGCCAACAACGTTATCATTCGATATTTGCGCATGCGCATGGGCGATGTGCAGCGCGCGCAGGACGATGCGATGACGTGCACGCGCCAACGAAACATCATCATAGACCACTGCTCGATGAGCTGGAGCACGGACGAGTGCGGCTCGTTTTACAACAACGAAAATTTTACGCTACAGTGGTGCTTGCTCTCCGAAAGCCTGCGCGGAAGCGTGCATGAAAAAGGTGCGCACGGCTACGGCGGCATTTGGGGCGGCATGGGGGCCTCGTTTCACCACAACCTGCTGGCGCACCACAGCAGCCGCAATCCGCGCTTTTGCGGCGCGCGCTACCACGAGGCTACAAAAGAAACGGAGCTGGTGGATTTTCGCAACAACGTAATTTACAACTGGGGCTACAACAGCGCCTATGCAGGCGAAAACGGCAGCCACAACATGGTAAATAACTACTACAAGCCCGGCCCCGCTACGCGAGAAGATGTGCGCAGCCGCATTATTGAAACGTGGCAAAGCAAGGACGGCAACGGGTTTCACGACTTTGGAAAATTTTACATTGATGGAAATGTGATGGAGGGCAGCGAAAATGTTACCAAAAATAATTGGGAAGGCGTGGACTACAA
>JAITVR010000218.1 GCA_031285695.1 Prevotellaceae bacterium | reverse complement strand
ACCCGCGCGCCATGGAGGAAAGCCACGGCGAGCAAAACAAAAAAACTACCGTAGGCACCATTTCGTACATGCCCGCGGTATTTGGCTGCGCCTGCGCAAGCGTTGTAATTAAAGAACTATAAAGGGATAAATTTTATCGTTTTTATCTCTTTATCCTTTTATCTAATTTTGTAAAAAATGCAATACTACGAGCTTACTATTCCGCTGCAATTTATCAGCAGCGAGGAGCAAAAAGACATCATTATTGCCACGCTGGCCGAGGTGGGTTTTGAAAGTTTTTCGGACAGCGAAAACGGCAACCTCTGCGCCTACATTCAGCAAAAAATGTACAACGAGCAGGCGGTAAAAGCTGCGCTCGGCGAGCTGCAAATTGCGCAGTACGAGGTAAATTTAATTCCCGACCAAAATTGGAACACCCTTTGGGAAAGCAACTTTGAGCCCATAGTGGTGGACGAGCAGCTAACCATTCGTGCGCCCTTTCACAACAATCTTCCTAAAACCGAAATGGAAATTGTGATGGAGCCCAAAATGGCATTCGGCACCGGCCACCACGAAACCACCTACCTCTGCACGCAGTATTTACTTAATGCCGATGTAAAAAACAAGGAAGTGCTTGATATGGGTTGCGGCACAGGCGTGCTGGCCATGGTAGCCGCTATGCGCGGCGCAGCCCACGCCGATGCCATTGATATTGACGAATGGTCGTACCAAAGCACCATTGAAAACGCCGAGCGCAACGGCGTAGCCGATAAAATTACCGCCCTGTGCGGCGATGCTGCGCTTATTCCGCAAGGCAAATACCATTTGGTTTTGGCCAACATCAACCGCAACATTTTACTGCAAGATATGCCCCGCTACGCCGCCGCGCTCAAGCCCTGCGGCACGCTTGTGGTCAGCGGCATTTACACCACCGATGTGGAAACAGTGACCGAATGCGCCATAAAAAACGGATTTAAATTTGTAGAGCAAAAAGAGCGGAATGGCTGGGCGGTGGTAAAATTTGAAAAACTTACCTAAAGTTTCCCGAAAAAACGCTACCTTAGCTCTGTTTTTCTACCAAACAAGGAAGATTAAGAAGTTTTCGGAAGTTTAAGAAGCACAGGAAAACATTCCTAAACTCCTTACAATTCCTAATCTTCTAAAAAATAGTAAATATTCAATACAAAAAATAAAAAAAATGGCAAAGAAAGAAGATTTGAAGCTCGATGGCGATAAGCTAAAAGCGCTGAAGGCAACGCTCGAAAAGTTGGACAAAGATTTTGGCAAAGGCACCATTATGATGCTTGGCGACAGGCAGGTAGAGCAAGTTCCCGTTATTCCATCGGGCTCCATTGCGCTCGATGCAGCCCTGGGCATTGGCGGTTACCCGCGCGGTCGCGTTATCGAAATTTACGGCCCCGAGTCGAGCGGTAAAACCACGCTCGCCATTCACGCCATTGCCGAAGCGCAAAAGCAGGGTGGCATTGCCGCCATCATTGATGCCGAGCACGCCTTTGACCGCACCTACGCCGAGCAGCTGGGCGTTGATGTGAATCACCTGCTCATTTCGCAGCCCGACAGCGGCGAAGATGCGCTCGAAATTGCCGACCAGCTCATTCGCTCCAGCGCCGTGGATATTGTTGTAATTGACTCCGTTGCAGCGCTTACGCCAAAAGCCGAAATTGAAGGCGATATGGGCGAAAACAAAGTTGGCTTGCAGGCGCGCCTCATGTCGCAGGCCCTGCGTAAGCTTACCGGAACTATTAGCAAAACGCAAACCACCTGCATTTTTATCAACCAGCTGCGCGAAAAAATCGGCATAATGTTTGGCAGCCCCGAAACCACCACCGGCGGCAATGCGCTCAAGTTTTACTCGTCCATTCGCCTTGATATTCGCAAGGTTACCACCAACAAAGACGGCGATGAAGCCGTGAGCAACCACGTGCGCGTAAAGGTGGTAAAAAACAAAATGGCACCGCCCTTCCGCAAGGCCGAGTTCGACCTCGTGTTTGGCGAAGGCATCTCAAAAATCGGCGAAATTATTGACCTTGGCGTAGAGTTTAATATTATCAAAAAAAGCGGCTCGTGGTTTAGCTACGGCGAAACCAAGCTGGGGCAAGGGCGCGATGGTGTGGCCAAAATTTTTGCCGACAACGAAGAGCTGTCCGCCGAGGTAGAAACCAAGGTGCGCGAAGCAATAAAGCGCAAAGAGGAAGAGTAAATCACGTGACAAACGTAACGAGTAACAAGCGTGACAGGCAAAAAAACTGTCACGTTTTGTTACTCGTTACCTAAATTATTAGCGACATGAAATACTGTAAGTATTTATTAATTATGGCAGTAATGGCAGCTGCGGCCTGCGGCAAAAAGGACGGCGAGGAAAAATTTCAAATCAATAATCAGCTAACGCAGGAGGAAAAAAGTCGCGGCGTGCTAACGCCCGAAATTCTGTGGAAGTTTGGGCAGGTAGGCGAGCCGCGCGTTTCGCCCAACGGCAAGCACGTGGCCTACACCGTAAAGCACTTTAACCTTGCCGAAAACCGAGGCGTAAGCAGCGTTTACCTCATTGCCGCCAGCGGCGAAAGCGAGCCGCAAAAGTTGACCGACGAAAGCGGCTCAGAGCAAAATTTGCGCTGGAGCAAAAACGGCGAAACGCTGTACTTTGTGTCCGACCGCAGCGGCAGCAAGCAAATTTGGGGAACAAAACCATTTGCCAAAGAGCCCGAGCAGTGGCAAATAAGCGATGTAAAAGAAGGCGTGGAATCCTTTGAGTTTTCGCCCAACGGCGATATGATACTGTACGCCAAGCGCGTAAAGGTAAACAAAACCACCGAAGACCTTTACCCGCAGCTGCCAAAAGCCAGCGCGCGCATCATTACCGACCTCATGTACCGCCACTGGGACACGTGGGATAACGGCGCGTACAGCCACCTTTTTGTGGCTGGTTTTACCTTCGACCGCCTTACCGGCGAAAAGGACATCAACGAGGGCGAAGCGTGGGACACGCCCATGGCTACCGACTTCAGCATTAGCGATGTAAGCTGGGACGCCTCGGGCAAGTACATTTACTACGCAAGCAAAAAATTGGTAGGAAAGGAGTACGCCATCAGCACCAACTCCGACATTTTTAGGTACAACGTAGAAAACGGCGAAACCGAAAATATTACCCTCGAAAACAAGGGCTACGACCGCAAGCCGCTGGCTTCGCCCGATGGAAAAAAGTTGGCCTGGCTGAGCATGGAAACGCCCGGCTACGAAAGCGACAAGAACCGCCTCATGCTGCTTGATATTGAAAGCGGAAAGATAGAAGAGCTAACCGAAAAACTTGACCAAAGCGCTGACCAGCTGTGCTGGAGCGATGATAGCCAAACGCTTTATTTTGTAAGTGGCATTAAGGCCACCTACCAAATTTACGCCGCCAACATTGCCGAAAAAAACATACGGCAGCTTACCGCCGGCGCGCACGATTTCACGCACGTAAACGTAAAAAACAGCACCATTGTTGGGCTGCGCATGAGCATAAGCGCTGCACCCGAGTTGTTTCGCATTACGCCCGGCGACAGCCTCAACAGCTGCGCGCAAATTACCACCACCAACGCGCACCTGTACAACAATCTGCGCTTTGGAAATGTGGAAGAACGCTGGGTAAAAACCACCGACAACAAGCAAATGTTGACGTGGGTAGTATTTCCGCCCAACTTCGACCCCGAAAAAAAATACCCCGCCCTACTCTACTGCCAAGGCGGACCGCAGCAGGCCGTTAGCCAATTTTGGAGCTGGCGGTGGAACCTACAATTACTGGCAGCGCAAGGCTACATAGTAGTTGCGCCCAACCGCCGCGGAGTGCCCACCTTTGGTTCAAAGTGGTGTGCACAAATTTCGGGCGACTACAGCGGACAAAACATTAAGGATTACTACTCCGCCATTGACGCTGTAAAAAAAGAAAGCTACGTGGACGCCAACCGCCTTGGCGCGTTGGGCGCCAGCTACGGCGGCTACTCGGTGTACTACCTGGCCGGCACGCACAATCGCCGCTTCAAGGCCTTTGCCGCGCACAACGGCGTGTTCAACTTCGAGAGCATGTACGGCGCAACGGAGGAAACTTTTTTCCCCAACTACGACATGAAAGGCGCGTACTGGGAAAACGAGCCAAAAACGCAGGCCGTGTACGAAAAATCGCCGCACAAGCTGGTGGCCAAGTGGAATACGCCCATACTCATCAGCGTGGGCGAGCACGACTACCGCGTGCCGTACACCGAAGGTTTACAAGCCTTTTCGGCGGCGCAGCTACAGGGCATTCCAAGCAAGCTGCTCTACTTCCCCGACGAAAATCACCACATACTCAAACCGCAAAACGCCGCGCTTTGGCACACGGAACTGCTCGGTTGGTTTAATGAGTACCTGCAAAAATAGCCAATTCAAAAATTCAACAATTCAAAACAAAATTCGCTACTTTTAAGCGCCTTCGTTCAGCATGACAACGAGGACGCCTAAAGTACATAATTCAAAATTTTGAATCGTTGAATTTTGAATTATTGAATTAAAAGTACTATCTTTGCACTCCAAATCGTTCGCGGATATGGCGTAATTGGTAGCCGCGCCAGACTTAGGATCTGGTGCCGAAAGGCGTGGGGGTTCGAGTCCC
>JAITVR010000173.1 GCA_031285695.1 Prevotellaceae bacterium | reverse complement strand
TGGGCACCGACGGCTACGGCGCAGTGGTGGTCAACGTTGCGCTGGGCACGCCCTACACGCTTACCGCAAGCAAAAACGGCTACAGCCCCGCAAGCATTATATTTACCATACCCAACGCCGACAAAAAAGTGGTGGCGCGCCTCACGCTCGAATCGCTGCTGCTTAACCGCGACATGCGCCTTGCAGGCTTGTACTACGATAACAAACGTTGGAATTTGAAGGAAGGCGGCGAAAAGGAGTTGGATAAATTGGTAAAGCTACTCAACGATAATCTGCGTTTGCAAATCGAAATTAAATCGTACAGCAGCGACTACAACAAGAACGAACCCGACCTTCAGCTGGCGCAAAAACGCGCACGCAACGTGCTAAACTATTTAGCATTTAAGGGAATTGAGGAAAACAGAATATACGCCAACGGCTTTGCCATGAAGGGGCGCAGCGACGAGGGCACCACGCACCGCACCATGTACCGCCTCTTTAGAAGCGGCGACCGCGAGGTAAACGCCGCCGAAGTAAAGCGCAAGGCTGCCGCCGAGCAGCGCGCCAAGCAAGCGGCAACGCGCGCGCAAAAGCAAAAATCGGCAGCAGCAGCGCGCAAACAGCAGCAGGCAACAGCCGCCAAAAAGCGCGCCGAAGCTAACGCAGCAGCACGCGCGCGCCAACAGCAGCTGCAGCAACAACGAGTACAGCTACAGCAGCAGCAAGCCCTGCTTAGGCAGCAGGCAGCGCAGCGGCGCGCAGCAGCCGCAAAGGCAAAGGCGCAGGCAGGAAAAAAAGAAATTCCGCCTCAGCCGTTTGAAAGTTTTGAAATAAAATCACTATAAATGTCGGGCACATCGCTACGCAATTTATTCCTTAAGCACCTTGCGCAAACCTCCAACACCCCCATGGGTTTGGAGGTTTCGCATGCTAAGGGTATTTACTTTTACACCACCGAGGGCAGGCGCTTTGTCGATTTGGTTTCGGGCGTGTCGGTAAGCAGCGTGGGGCACTGCCACCCCAAGGTGGTGCAGGCTGTGCAGCAGCAGGCGCAGCAGTACATGCACCTTATGGTATATGGCGAGTACATTCAAAGTCCACAGGTGCTGCTGGCGCAAAAGCTGTGCAGCAAGCTTCCGCAAAATTTGCAAAGCGTTTACTTTGTCAACTCCGGCAGCGAGGCCAACGAGGGCGCCATGAAGCTCGCCAAGCACTACACCCGCCGCACCGAAATCATTACCTTCCGCAACGCCTACCACGGCAGCACACAAGGCGCGCTGAGCGTAATGGGCAGCGAGGCATGGAAGCAAAACTTTCGTCCGCTGCTGCCCGATGTGCGCAGCTTGGAATTTAACAACGAGGCGCAGCTTGCGCAAATAACCGAGCGCACCGCCTGCGTAGTAGCGGAGCCCATTCAGGCCGAAGCCGGCATTCGCGTTCCGCAAAACGATTTTTTGCAAAAGCTGCGCGCGCGCTGCACCGCCGTGGGCGCGCTGCTCATACTCGACGAGGTGCAAACCGGCATGGGGCGCACCGGCAGCCCTTTTGCCTTTGAAAAGTACAACGCGGTGCCCGATATTTTAACGTTAGGCAAAGCCTTTGGCGGCGGCATGCCGCTGGCAGCATTTATTTCCTCAAACGAGATAATGCGCGCGCTGTCCAACCCCGCCTTGGGGCACATTACCACCTTTGGCGGACACCCCGTATCGTGCGCAGCGGGACTGGCTGCGCTAGAAGTTTTAGATGAAGAAAATTTACTTGCGCAGGTAGAAGAAAAGAGCTGCCGCTTTCGCGAAAAAATGCTGGCGCACCCCGCCGTGAAGGAGGTGCGCGGCGAAGGTTTGCTCTTAGCCGTGGAGCTGGGCAATGCCGAAAAAATACAAAACTTTTTTCAAAAAACCTTGCAGCACGGCGTAGCCATCGACTGGTTTTTGTTTTGCAACACCGCCTTTCGCATTGCGCCGCCGCTTACTATTACGCACAACGAAATTGATGAGGTATGCGCAACGCTATGCCAATGCCTTGAGTAGTCTTATGTCGTGCCAAAGAAGAAAAAGAATATTAGGAAGTTCAAGAAGTCTAAGAATATTCTCTATTCCTAATCTTCTTAAATTTCTTTTTAGTAAGAATGCACAATGAGAAATTTTACTCTTTATAAATCGCGAATGAAGCATATCCTTCTTCTTACCTTCTTTCTTCTTTCCGGCAGCACGCTTTTTGCCTTCGGCCAAAAAGACTTTGCCCGGCGCGAAAGCGAACTCCGCACCGCCATACAGCGCGTGGCGCAGGTGTGCAACGGCGACACGCTGCGCATAGCCGCCCAGCATGTAACCAACGACTGCGACACCGCCCTCCGCATGGCGCTCAACCGCAGCTTTGCCGCGCTGCTCGAAGAAACGCTGCGGCAGGATTCTGCCTTCCTCTACCCCTTCGACTCCATTCCGTACCTGTACCGAGCGGCCTCGCCCAACGGGCTGGTGCGCACTTTTACGTGGAACGTTCCCCTACCCGACGGCAACCGCTACTTTGGTTTTGTGCTTACGCGAAAAACCAAGGCTGATGTCGCCGCCACGCTCACCACGCTTCACGATAAGCGGCTGCCCACGCGGCTGGTAGAGGGCAAAGAACTCGGCGCGCACGAGTGGTTTGGCGCGCTGTACACCACCGTGGTGGAGCGCACCCTACCCTATTCCAAGGCTACGGCGTACACGCTCATAGGCATTTCGCCCACGGGCGGCGAGGCGCAAAGCAGCAAAAAAGTGGTAGAGGTACTCAACGTGAAGCCCAACGGCGAGTGCACGTTTGGCGCGCCCATTTTTGCACGAAAAGGCAAGCTAAGCTACCGCATTATTTTTGAGTACAATGCGCAGGCCATTATGGAGCTCCGCTACGTAGAAAAAACCAAGATGATTGTCTTTTCCAACCTTGTGCCCATGTACCCGCAGCTGCGCGGCCGCTACGAGCGCTACATACCCAGCGAAAGCTACGATGGCCTTATATTCAAGCAGGGAAAATGGCTGCTGGAGGAGGCGGTAAGACCTCCCTCTACCATTCGCCTACGCAAAAGAGGCAAGGTGGACAAGGAAACAGGAAGATGGGTAAGGTAAAATGAGCATAGCAAAGAGCCGAGGTGCTACTCCTTGGCTCGTGTAATCCTCTCAAGTTACAACCTAATGTAGAAATTTTTGCAAGAATTTATCGTTTTATCTTGTTTTTACTGCGCTATGAAGCTGTAGGTTATTGTTCCTTGCTGAGGCTTTGAGCTTTCGGCAGGGGAAAATTTTGACAGCATGGCTGCGCGCATGGCCGCTTCGTGCAGGCAAATATTGCTTGCCGATAAATCTTTGGCAACGCTTGCTGACGCTACGTTTCCGCGCTGCGCTACGGTAATGTTGACTACCACTGTTCCGCCGGCTTCGCACTGGTACACGGGCACGGGCAGGCTGTAGGCGCTGCGCCCATCGAGCTTCCACGACATGACGGAGGGGCCGGTGTAGAGCTCCTCTTTTTTCGGTTTTTCTACGGGTGCCGGTTGGTTGGGCGCGTCGGGTTGTTGCAGCATTTTGCGCGTGGCTTCTATCTTTTTTTGCAGCTCGTCATTTTCGTTTAGCACTTGGCTGCGCTCGGTTTGCTCCTCTCTCCATGCTTCGTTTACGGCCACATTGCGCAGCTGCTCGCGCGTTTGCCCCAGCATTTGGTTGACTTGCGCCTCCAAATTTTGCTTTTCGCGCTGCAATTCCTCCAACATTTTTTGCTCTTCCTCCTGCGAGTAATCCATTTCAATGCTTAGGGGCGACTGCGTTTCTACGCCATGTATTTTCAATCCCATAAAGGCAATAGCCAGCAGCAGGTGAAAAATTATGGTTACATAAAGTCCCGCCTGATGCTTGTGAATGGCCTCGCCAAGCTTGCTTACCGCGCTGTGAAAGTTGAACGACATTATAAAAAAGTTGAGAGCTGAAAATGGAGCGCTGAGAGTGATTTTTCGCGCTCTCAATTCTCAACTCTCAGCTCTCAACTTCGGAGTTTTTAAAAGTTTACTTAGCCTTTAGCGCCTTTTTTTCCTTTCTTTTCAACGCATCGTAGGCCAGCGAGGTGGCAATGAAGGTTGAAGAGTAAGTACCGAAAATAACGCCCACCATCATAGCAAAGGTAAAGCCTTGAATGGTTTCGCCACCGAGTAGGAAAATCAAGAGCAGCACAATAAGCGTGGTGCTTGAGGTGTTGAGCGTACGCATCAAGCAGGTGTTTACGGCGTTGTTGATATTATCCTTAAGTGAAACTTTGGGGTGGTTGGCAATGTTTTCGCGAATGCGGTCGAAAATAATAACCGTATCGTTGATGGAGTAACCAATGATGGTAAGCAGCGCCGCAATAAAGGTTTGGTCAATGTCCATAGTCCAAGGTACAAGCCCCGATATGGCGGAAAACAGGAAGATGACCACCAGCGCATCGTGCGCCTGCGAAGCGGCTGCACCCATGCCCCACTGCCACTTGCGGAAGCGAACGGCAATGTAAACAAACATGGCAATTACCGCAAGTATCACGGCAATTACCGCATCGCGCTTAATGTCGTCGGCTACGGTAGGACCAACTTTTTCGGAGCTGATAATGCCGTGCGGATTATCGAGCGTAGAAATAAATTCGGAGAAAGTCATGTTTTGCACAAACAGCGGCTTCAGCGCGCTGAACAGCATTACCTCTACCATGCTATCGGCAGCGGTTGACTGGTCGGCAATGAGGTAGTCGGTGGTAATCTTCAGCTGCTGTCCAGAGTTGCCAAAGGTTTTTACTTCTACCGAAGCGCCTTTTGTGTCGGCAATTTGCTTGCGCACTTCGGCGCGCGCATCTTCGGCCGTAACTTCCTTGTCAAAGCGCACGGTAAAGGTGCGACCGCCGGCAAAGTCAACACCGTAGCTCACGCCGCGCACGCCCAGCGACACGCAACCCAAAACGGTAATGGCAATAGAGAGCGCGTAGCCATACTTGCGAATGCCCACAAAGTCAATGTGTACATTTTGCAGCAGGTTGCGGGTAATACGGTTGTCAAATTTAACCGTCCAATTCTTATCCAGCAAGAATAAGAATACAAGCCTTGAAATAAATATGGCGCTGAACATTGAGGTAAGAATACCGATAATCAGCGTGGTGGCAAAGCCCTGCACGGGACCCGAACCAAAGAAAAACAGCATTACACCCGTAATCAGCGTGGTTACGTTACCGTCAATAATAGCGGAGTAAGCGTTTTTGTAACCATCGGAAATAGCTAAGCGTAAGCCTTTTCCGGCACGCATTTCTTCCTTAATACGTTCGTAAATAATAACGTTGGCGTCCACCGCCATGCCCATGGTAAGCACAATACCTGCAATGCCCGGCAGCGTAAGCACCGCGCGCAGCGAGGCGAGTACGCCGAAGAGCAGGAAGAGGTTGCACACCAACGCAATGTTGGCCACCAAACCTGCCGTGTTGTAAAAGAAGAACACGTACAGCAGCACCATAACAAAGGCAATGACAAACGAGTTCATACCTGCATTGATAGATTCTTGACCAAGTGAAGGACCTACCACCGCTTCTTGAATAATGCGAGCAGGCGTAGGCAGCTTACCCGACTTAAGTACGTTGGCCAAGTCATCGGCTTCTTCGGGTGAGAAGTTGCCGGTAATAGACGATTGTCCGCCGCTGATTTCGGTGTTTACGCGAGGGTATGAGTAAACGTAGCCGTCGAGCACAATAGCCACGCACTTGCCAATATTGTCGGCGGTAAGGCGCGCCCAAATTTTTGCACCTTCGGCGTTCATTGCCATGGAAACTTCGGCGTAGGCGCTGTTGCCGCTAAAGGCTTTGTTGGCGTCCACCACCACACCGCCGTCGAGCGGAGCTTTGCCGTCGCGCGTGTTGGCCTTAATGGCAATGAGCTCGTAGTAGGTAGAGCCGTTATCAATAGGCTTGATAGACCACATGAAGCGCACATCGCGGGGAAAGAGTGAGCGCACCTGCGCCAGCTCCAACCAACGGCGAATTTTGCTCGTATCGCGGTAGTGCGCAATGCCTACGCGCGCGCTTGGCGCAGGCTGACCGGTGGTTTGGTCAACCGAAGGCATGAGCAGGTGAAAGAGCGGATTGTTTTTTGCAAAATCGGCTTCGGCAGCAGCGGCGGTTGAGTCGGTTTCGGCAGCTTCATCGAGCTGCGAAAGCACATCGCTCACCTCATCACTTTCTTTGGCTTCCGCCTTTGCTTCGTCCTTTTTAGCGGTAGCAGGTTCTTGTGAGTCCACATACTCCTTAACCTTGTTGTTGGCCTCGGTCAACGCCATAAAGAGCTCGGCGTTTTCGTAGGTTTCCCAAAATTCGAGGTTGGCAGTTCCCTGCAGCAGCTTGCGCACGCGCTCGGGGTCTTTTACGCCCGGAAGCTCAACGAGAATGCGGCCTGTATTGCCCAGGCGCTGTAGGTTGGGCTGGGTTACGCCAAAGCGGTCGATACGGCTGCGGAGCACGTTGAACGAGTTGGCCATGGCGGCTTCGGCCTGGCCGCGAATAACGGTAATAACATCGGCATCGCTGGTGGCGGCGTTGATTTGCTCGCGCATTTCGTAGGTGCCGAAAATGCGGCTTAGCTTGTCGCCGGGGGCAACTTCCTTGAAGGCTTCGGCAAATAGCGTTACAAAATCTGCCTGGCTGTTCGACTCATTTTTTTGCGCCAGCGCAATGGCTTTTTGGAAATTTTCGTCGCTGCTGTTATTCGCCATAGCGCGAATAATGTCGGCGGTTGAGATTTCCAGCATCACGTTCATGCCGCCCTTGAGGTCGAGGCCAAGGTTGATTTCCTTGTCCTTGCACTCCTTGTAGGTAAACTTGGCCACGCCAATGTTGTACACCACTTCGGCCGACATGGAATCCAAGTAGGCCGCCTCGCGCGCTGCGTCAATGTTGCCGCTGGCATCGGTGGCGTAGGCCTCGGCCTTTTTGCCCACGCGGTAGGTAACCAGCGAGAATGATAGCTCGAACAGGCATACCAAGCCCAGCACGATGGCTAAAAATTTAATTGCTCCTTTTCCTTGCATTTTCTATAAAAATTTGAATTATACGAATGTGAGTACGGTATTTTTAAGGTCGCAAATTTAAGCTTTTTTATTGAAACTTCAAAGGTTGGGGCAAAAATGAGTGGGGAATTGAGTATGAAAGGTATGCAAAGGCATACGCCCTTGCATACCTAAAAGGAGTAACATTTTTGGGAGTTACCTGCCGCGGCTATAGCTCTGGGGGTGCGTTTTTGGGGACTACTGCGACAGTCGGGCTCTTTCATTCTCAGCCCTCCATGTAGTTTTACATTGTCTTCATGCACCTCGCAGACATTCCACCCGCCTTGTTGTTATGCTCCCTGGGGATACTGCTTGTGCTGGTAAAGAACAGCTGGTATCCCCTATCGCTAGCTTGCTGCTTGTCGCTCCAGTAGTTCCCCGAGCCTGAAGTGCCGATTATACCCTGGGAATAGTTACGGCGGCCTACAGCCGGCAGAAAGATGCAGCCGTCCATAGAGCCGCTTGCGGCGAGCGAGCAGGTGGCGTGCTTGGGTCCGTAAAACCTGCCGGCTACGGCGTTGCCGCGTGCGTTGGCAGCTGCCCAAGTGCCGCCATTCGTATTGGTACCGTCGGTGCTAACGCTGCTACCGCCGCTCTCGGTATCCAACGCATGAAACTGTGCACTTGTAGGCAGCCGCCACCCTGCGGGGCACACGGGGTTGGCAATTTCGTTCCACTCCGCATTTTCATCAATGCTCGTAATCCAGCCGGGAATGGCAACGCCACTACCGGGAATGCTGGCGTGCCAAACCTTGTTGCGGTTGTACTGGAAGAGGCCGCCGGGGCTGTCGGGCTTTTCGGCCCAGCTGCCGGTGTTGCCCACGTTTACGGGCGCCCAACAGTTGGTGCCCACCTTTATCCCTTGGTACTGCACGGTAATGGTGGTTTGCTGCACCTCGGCGGGGCACTCGCTGCTTACCACCGTGCGCTTGTACACCACGGTATTTAAGGCGTTGGCAGCAGGTATGGCGCAGGTTTCGCTGTTGCCGCAGCCCGCCACGGCGGTGGTGCAGGCGGCGGCGGTGGGGCCGCTGTACCAGCTGTAGGTCATGGTGCCGGTACCCGTGGCAGGGGTGGCGGTGAGCACAATATCCTCACAG
>JAITVR010000150.1 GCA_031285695.1 Prevotellaceae bacterium | reverse complement strand
CATCACCAAGATACCCCCAACAGTCCAACCCAACAGTGGATTCTTGAGCCTTAGCGCCAGGAAAATTTATTTTCCTCTTTAAAACCTATGGACTTTGAGTCCATAGTGGTTTAGTTTTTGGTAACAGGAATTGACTTACAAAGTTACGAAATTTTATTGTAAAATTATATTTTTGTAAAATCGACAAATTTTACTACCTTTGCTAAATTGGTATTTTGTTTTTTAAGTTATTGATTATCAAATAGTTAGGCGTAGTATTGTTGATAAATTATTAAGCCAAGCGAAACGAATTCAACGGCGATTTATGAATTGTAGCGTATGAAAATTTTAAAATTTGGTGGCTCCTCGGTAGCCACGCCCGAAAATATTAAGAAGGTAAAAAGCATTGTTGAGCAAAGCGCCGACAATAAATTTATAGTTGTGTCGGCCTTTGGCGGCGTTACCGACCAGCTCCTCAAGGCCTGCACGCTTGCCGCGCAGGGCAACGATGATTACAAAAAAGAGCTGAGCGAAATTGAGCAACGCCATCTAAATGCCGCAAAAGCGCTGGTAAAACCGCAGCAGCAGGGGCACGTGCTGAGCGAATTAAAAGTTATGCTCAACGAGCTCGAAGATTTTTTACACAGCCTTGCGCGCCTGTGCGAGCTCACGCCAAAGCTGGAGGATTACGTGCTGAGCTTTGGCGAGCGCATGAGCTCCTACGTGCTGAGCGAAGCGCTTGAAGGCGCTGTGCTTATTGACGCGCGCAGCATTATTAAAACCGATAGCAGCTTTGGAAAAGCCAAGGTTGACTTTGAAAAAACGAACGCGCTGTGCAAAAATATTTTGTCGAAAGTAGAAAAGCGCGCCGTGCTTGCGGGCTTCATTGCTTCTGACGAAGACGACTACACCACTACGCTTGGGCGCGGCGGAAGCGATTACACCGCAGCAATTTTGGCGGCAGCCTTGGGCGCTTCTGCGCTCGAAATTTGGACTGATGTGGACGGCTTTATGACCGCCGACCCGCGCAAGGTCGAAAAGGCGTACGCCATTAAGCACCTTAGCTACTCCGAGGTTTTTGAGCTGTCAAACTTTGGCGCCAAGGTGGTATATCCGCCTACGGTGCACCCGCTGTTGGCGGCAAAAATTCCCATGCTCATAAAAAACACCTTCAACCCACAATGTGAGGGAACGCTTGTTGATGCACAGTCTGCAATTTGCAGTCAGCAATCGGCAGCTGATAAATCCACATTGCCCATTGCAGATTGCTCATTGCCTACTTCTTTCATCAAGGGCATTTCTTCCATCGATGATATTACGCTGCTTACGCTGCAAGGTGTGGGAATGGCAGGTATTTCGGGCATTTCAAAGCGATTGTTTGGCGCTTTAGCGGAGGCTGAAGTGAGCGTAATTTTGATTTCGCAAGCTTCGTCAGAGCAATCCATAACCTTTGCCATTGTGCCCGCCGATGTGCTGCAAGCCAAGGCTGCCATTGAGGAAGAGTTCAGCTTTGAAATGGAAAGCAGCACCATTGGTTTAAAAATTGAGGACGAAATGTCCATCATTGCCATTGTGGGCGAAAACATGAAGCGCATGCCCGGCATATCGGGTAAGCTGTTCAACGCGCTGGGCAAAAACGGCGTGAACGTGGTAACCATTGCGCAGGGCTCGTCTGAGCTCAACATTTCGGCGGTGGTGCAAAAGCTGAATTTGCGAAAAGCGCTCAACGTAATTCACGAAGCATTTTTCCTTGTCGGCTACCGCGAAATTCATTTATACATTGCCGGAATTGGCACGGTGGGCGGAAATTTGCTGCAACAAATTTCGCGCCAACGTGAGGAGCTAATGAAAAATCATCGCCTAAAAATAAATGTGGTGGGCGTGATGAACTCCAAAAAAATGCTGTTCGATGTGCAGGGAATTGACCTCAACGATGTGAAAGGCGAGCTTGACCGAAAGGGCGCACCGCTTGACTTAAGCACCTTTGCCAAGCGCGTTGCCGAGGTAAATTTACGCAACAGCATTTTTGTTGACTGCACCGCCAATGCCGATGTTGCCGACATGTACGAAAAAATGTTGAGTGCATTTGTGTCGGTGGTTACGGCCAACAAAATTGCCTGCTCAAGCGAATTTTCGCACTACCAAAAGCTGCAAGAATTATCGCGCTCACGTGGCGTAAAATTTTTGTACGAAACCAACGTTGGCGCGGGGTTGCCCGTTATAAAAACCATCAACGAATTGGTGCTTAGCGGCGATAAAATTACCAAGTTGGAAGCGGTGCTTAGCGGCACGCTCAACTTTATTTTCAACACCATAAGCGAAGAAATTTCCATGAGCCAAGCCATACAGCAGGCCAAGGAAAAAGGCTACTCCGAACCCGACCCGCGCATTGATTTGAGCGGCGTTGATGTGCTGCGCAAAATTTTAATTTTGTCGCGCGAATGCGGCTACGCTTTAGAAAAATCCGATGTTTCGGTAAAAACATTTTTGCCCGACAGCTGCTTTAGCACGCCAACTATTGACGCGTTTTTTACGGAGGTAAAAAAGTTAGATGCCGACTTTGAAGCGCGCCGCAAAGCCTTGTACGCCGAGGGAAAACGTTGGCGTTTTGTTGCCTCGCTCGAAGGCGGAAAGGCAAGCATTGGCTTGCAGGAAGTGGATAGCGCGCACCCGTTTTTTAACCTGCAGGGCAG
>JAITVR010000044.1 GCA_031285695.1 Prevotellaceae bacterium | reverse complement strand
TGAATTTTGAATTAGCGCAAGCGTTTTATCCGTTGAAGCGCCGTCAATAATAATGTGCTCAATGTTTGAATAGCTTTGCTCCGCCACGCTTTTCAGCGTGCGCTCCACTACCTTTTCGGCGTTGTAGGTAACGGTAATGATGGAAAAAAGGGGCTTCATGGCAGTTCTTTCTTTGATTTATTTTAGTGCTGCCGCATGCTTCAGCACATCTTTTGGCAGCAGCACATTTTCCATTGTTCCAATGGGTTTGTTTTTGAGGAATAGCACTGGAACAATGGTGTGATATTTGGCAAACGGAAGCTTCTCCGCTTTTGCCTTGAGTTCCTTTAGCAGGCGGTTGCTGTTTTCTCGGTTTGTCCACTTGCATTCGCCCACAAGCAGGTATTTTTTATCTAACGATTCCGCCACAACATCTATTTCCATTTGCTCACTCTTGGAAACGTGCCCCCACCATCGGCGAGCCATGCCGTACGTTATGCCGTTGAGCTCGTTCCCCGACACGGTTTCTCTGCACAGCTTCTCCCAGTAGTCGCCCACGTATCCGGCAAGTTGATTTTTTATAGTGGCGTGTATTGGTGCAGCGCGTCCGATTTCTATAAACGAGCGATTGGGCGAAATAAATCGGAAGTAGAAGTTCATGAACGAATCGCTGATTTTGTACAGGCTTTTCTTTGACTTTTTTTCGTCCTCGCCAAAGGGAATTTCTTTGGTAAGGTAGCCCAGCGAAACCAGCTTGGCAAGCGGTCGCGAGAGGTTGGTAGCCACCTCGCCGCACCGCGAGGCAATTTCCGAAAGCCGGTGTACACCTGCCCCAACGTACGACATGATGGTTGCCGTCTTTACCATATCCTTAATATCATCTTTGAAGAGCTTCAGCGGCTCCTCGTACAGCGTTCCGTTTACCGATAGCAGGTTGCTTTCAACGGCTTCGCGAAGGTTGGCGTACTCCTCGCGCAGCTCCCAGTAGCGCGGCACGCCGCCCCACACGGCGTACTCTTCCACCGCTTCCACCGCTGAAACGTTAAGTGCCTTTTGAATATACGATATTTTTATCGGAGCAACTTTCAGAATGGCGTTGGCGCGCCCGTAGAGCGGTGATGTTGCTTCAAGCGCCAAGCCGTACATGAGCTGCTGCGAAGAGCCGCAGATAATCAGGTTAAACTTTAGTCGCTTGGTGTCCAGCCTATTTTGAAGAACGGAGGGCAGGTCGGGGCTGCTTTCCACAAGGTAGGGAAATTCGTCAATGCAAAGCGTAAACTTGCGAGTAGTGCGGTGGTTGAGCGTGTTGATAAACGAACTCCAATCGGGGTACACCACCTTGTCAAATTCGGGAATGACAGCAGCAACCATCTTAGCCAGCACCTCCCGCTGCAGCTTGGCATCGGTTTGGTCGGCCAAGTAGTATATATCTTTTTTGCCGAGCACTTTGGTAAGCAGCGTTGATTTACCCAAACGTCTGCGCCCATACACCACTGTAAATGTTGGTTTTGCAGCGTTTATTACCTGTTTGAGTCTTTTGCTCTCTTCTATGCGGTCAACGAATTTCATTCTGTGAAATAATTATGCGATACAAACATAATGTTTTTACTGCATAGTTCAAAATGTTTTTGTAAATATTCTTAAGGTTAATATTTTCGATATGCAATAATTATGCAGTGATAACATAATGTTTGAACTGCATAATTAAAAATATTCCGTGATTATTTTTCGGCGCAAAGCATAATGTAGGGCGATGAGCCAATAATGTGCTCAATGTTTGAATAGCTTTGCTCTGCCACGCTTTTTAGCGTGCGCTCCACTACCTTTTCGGCGTTGTAGGTAACGGTAATGATGGAAAAAAGTAGTTTTTGCATTGCGCTAAAATTTCGCGAGTAAATTTTTATATACCTCGGTGTACTGTCGTGCCACAACTTCTTCTGAGTAGCAATCCACCGTTTTTTGCCGAGCGTTTGCCGAAAGTTCCTCGTAGTTTGATTCAAACAAAGTCCAGTAAATTCCCTTTGCCAAATCCTCGGCGCTTTTATACTCGGCCACGTAGCCGTTTTTTTTGTGGTCAATCATTTCGGGAATGCCGCCTACGTTAAATCCAACGCATGGCGTTCCGCAGGCCAGGGATTCCATAATGGTGTTGGGCAGGTTGTCCTCCAAAGAGGGAATTACAAAGGCATCAACGGCTGCGTAACCCTCGGCCAGCTCGGCTTCGCTCGCAATGTAGCGGAGCGTGTGCGCCGCCATTTTGATGGTTGAAAAAAATGCCTCATCGCCCTTTCCCATCAGCACAATTTCGATGTCCTGCGCCGCTTCCGGATACTTTTGATAAATCATGTTGCAGGCCTCTACAAAGTAGGCGCCGCCTTTTCGCGTATCGGAAATTTTTGCGGCCGAAAATAGCAGCAGGCGTTTATCGGCGGGCAGCTGTAACTTTTTGCGGGCAGCGCTTTTAGCTGACGGGTAAAAAACTTCGGTATCTATGGCGTTGGGTATGGAGCCAAAAGCTGCGCTGCTAAGCAGCTTGCTGCTCTTTGCTTGCTCCGCAATCCAGCGGCTACAACCGACGTAGTGAATTTGAGCGAAGCCGCTTTTCTCCTTTTTGCGAAGCGTTTTTTGCGACAAATCTTTTGATTTTCCTCCTGTCAGCATTGGGCAGTGGCGGCATGCAAGCCTGTACTTCTCGCAGCTTGCTGTGTAGTGGCAAATGCCCGTTGCCGCCCACATGTCGTGCATAGTCCACACAATGGGTTTGCCTAACATGGTAAGCTGCCGAATGTTTTTTAGCGATAAAAATCCTTGGTTTATCCAGTGCAGGTGAATAATGTCGGCGCTTTTTACCAACGGATGCCGGCTGATGTTGGTGCCGGTGTTGGCAATGGAAATGGAGAACAAGTTTTTTCGGCTAAAGCGGTTGTGCGCAAAAATTACGAAGCGCTCCCAGGCAAAGCGCAGAAAATTTATTTTAGCTTTTAGCCATGAAGTATTAACCGAAATCACATTTTCATCGCTGGTTTGCCTGTCGCGCACCAGCATGTGTACCTCGTGCCCGGCCTTGCCCAACGCGCGCATAAGGCGGTTGGCGGCAATGGCTGCACCGCCCGTGCGTTCAGAGGTGGAGAGCAGTACTACTTTCATTTACTTATAAACTCCTAAATTGTAAATGTATAAATATTCAAACTTGTTGGACATGAGCATGGCTCCGAGTGAACCGCGCGTATTTCCTGCAATAAAGCATGTACATCTCGATAGCAAGTAAATTTGAGATAAGTATTCTAACCCGCTTTTATACTTTTCTTCTTTACTTGCTAAAGCTGTGCGATTTGCATTGCTTTTTCCTTTTTGTAAGTCGGCCACCTGCCACTTAGCAGCATCGTCCAAAATTAGCTTGCTGCCAAAGTGCTCAACAAATATGCTGTAAATACTTGCATCTTCGGTAGCCAGGTAAAGGTAGCTGCAGCGGTATTGGCGCATTACCTCTTCGGCTTTTTTTATTACCTCGGCAG
>JAITVR010000230.1 GCA_031285695.1 Prevotellaceae bacterium | reverse complement strand
TTCGGAAAGCAATTTTTTTAAGGGTAAAAAACGATAGCCTTTTGCGCGCGCCTCGTCCTTTTCGCTTCGCGCAAAGTAGGCAACTTCTGCCCCGAAAAACTTCAGCGCATCGGCAATCAGTCCGCCCGATTTTCCCAAGCCAACAATACCTGCCTTGAGCCCCGTAATTTCGCGCGGCATGCCGCTCCACGCCGGCTGGTCGAAACCGTGAAAGCAGCGCACCAGCTCGCTTAGCACGTACTCCACCACGCCCTCGTCGCCGTAGTCGCGAATGCCGGTTACGGTAATGCTGCGGCTGTTGGCGTAGCGAATATCCACGTTGGCGCTTTCGGGCGAGTAGAGCGAGCAGCACATGCCAATGTACTTCACGTTGGGGCATTTTTCGAGCGCAGCTTTGGTAATGCGCGAGGTGTAGCTGAGCAGCACGGCATCGGCGCTGCCAATGCGCGCGGCAACTTCGCCATCGTTGGCAGGAATATCGCTGTGCAAAACCACCTCGCGGGCAAAAGTGCGCAGCTGCGCTTCAGCTGCCGGAATAAGGCTCACAGGCTCTATGGCCACAAGTTTTAGGAACATGACAATTCTTTTTTTGTGATACTGCACAAAGGTAGCTGATAATTTGCCATTGATAAATTATTTTCTATAACCAACTAAACATTAACAGCTAACAACTAATTACTAATTACTAATTTATCATTATTATGGCAAACTTACACACCATCAAAGCCGCGCTGTACGACAACGCGCTCACCTGCTCAAAGAACCCAAAACGGCATCGCTCGGCAGAGCACTTACCGTACAGTAATCCTCCCATCACCCCATGTGAGCGCCCTCACTCGTGGCAAGGCAGCTGCGCTTTTGGCGTGGCTGCTTTTTTTGTACCTTTGCGCGTAAGATAAAATTTTAAGTTTTGAGTCAAAAGTTCATTTCCATCATTGCCGCTGTGGCCGAAAATAACGCCATAGGCAAAAATAATCAGCTGCTGTGGCACATTCCCGAGGACCTGAAGTACTTCAAAAATTTGACCTCGGGGCACGCCGTAATTATGGGGCGAAAAACCTTCGAATCCATAGGAAAACCCCTGCCCAATCGCCAAAATATTGTTGTTACAAAAAACGCGCAAAGCATTAATGTAGATGGAGTTGTCTTTGTCTCTTCTTTGCAAGAAGCGGTAGAAAACGCGCAGGGCAGCGAGGTTTTTATCATTGGTGGCGAAAGCATTTACCGCGCCGCCATGCCGCTTGCGCAGCGGCTGTACATTACGCGCGTGCACGCCAACTTTGAGGCCGAAACTTTTTTCCCAACCATTGGAAACGAGTGGCAAATAGTGGAAGAAAAGGAAGTCCTAAAAGATGAAAAAAGTAAGCTGTGCTACACATTTTTAACCTACGAGCGCGGAGTGTAACCTAAAAATTGCTACCTTTACGCTGCCTCAAAACGAAAAATTGTTTACGGTGAAAAAATTATTGCTTACCTTTTCTCTGCTATGCAGCGTTGCCACATACGCGCAGCAGCGTTACACCTTTTCGCAGCACGAGCAAAATGCCTACAGCTACATTCCTGCTGTGGCCGGAGTTGACGGCGCGTACCACGTAAATAGCGCGGCGCACATTCAAACAAACTACGATTCGCTGGCCTGGCAATCGCTTGCGCTCAACGTTTCGGGGCCGCTCAACATGCTTCCGGTTTCGGTTGGCGTGGGCGTGCTCAATGAGCAAACCAACCACTACATTTTGAGCACAACGCAGCTTACGGGCGCCTACCAATTTGAGCGCGGCAAAAACTTGTTTTCGGTAGCCGCCTCGCTGGGCATGGCGCGCCTCGAATTCACGCCGCCAATGGGCGATTCGCTGCTTGACCGCCACCGCTACCTGCCCGATTTTGGCGTAAGCGCATTCTTTATGCGCGGCATTTTTTATGCCGGCGTGGCCATTCAGCACATCGGAAATATTTCGCACCACATTGCGGCAAGCGATGAGTATATAGGTAAAAGTTTGCGGCAGCAGATTTACGTGTTGGGCGGTGCCAACATTAGCTTTCCCACGGCGCAGCTCGCGCTAAAACCATCGGTAATGCTGAGCTACATGAGCGGCCGAGCAGCTGCCAGCGCCTCGCTAATGCTGGGTTGGCGTGATATGCTATGGCTTGGCGCCTCGGGCAAAACCAGCCGGCTGCATCAGGATAGCGGGCAGCTGGCTTTTATGGCCGGCGTCAATATTCTAAAAAAATATATGCTTACCTACTCCTACGACATGGGGCTGCATTCGCCCTCTCAGCGGCCTGTGGCGCACGAAATTTCTCTCGGCATAACCTTTGAAAAGTTGCGACAAAAATAACCTTGGTATGAGAACAAGAGAGCAAAAAAATATTCTATTTCCCCGTTTTTCTATTTTTCTATTTTTCCTAATTTTCGCCTTTTCTTGTGGCGAAAAAAAAATAATTCCCGAGCGCAAGCTGGTGAAAATTTTGACCGAAATGCACCTTGTCGATGCCGCTTTGGAGGAGAGTGGCCGCAGCTTTCAGCGCGATTCTACTGCCGTGTACTCCGCCATTTTTGAAAAGTATGGCTACGCTACCGAGCAGTTTTTAAGCAGCATTTCCGAATATTCTCACTCAAAAAAAACTTCAGACAAGCTGTACGATAAGGTAAATAAAAATCTAAGCAAGCTAAAAGCGGAGTACGAAAAAGAGCTGGAGGCGGAGCGCGCAAGGCAAGCAGCCATGAGCGATACAGCAAAAGTTAAAGTGGCGTACGTCGCAATAATTTTTCCCGATAGCGCAGCAGCTTTAGTCGATAGCGCAAACATTTTTACACAAAACAGCTCTCCTTATTTTTTCCGCAAAACCAGTGAGCGCAAGCAGCAAAATTTTGTTTTGCGAGAAGAAAAATCAGCTGCCGAGCAATGAGAAAAATAGCCGCACACTACGTTTTTCCCGTCAGTACGCCGCCTGTGCGCAATGGGCTGATTACGCTCAGCGATGACGGCGAAATTTTGGACCTGCGCCAAATGCACGATGAGGAGGAAGGCGTAGAATTTTACAGCGGCGTGTTAGCGCCCGGATTTGTGAACGCCCACTGCCACCTTGAGCTCTCGCATTTGCTCGGCGAAGTGCCCGAGCACGTAGGCTTAACTAACTTTCTTTTCAGCGTAGTTGCTGCCATCGGAAAATTTTCCGACGAGCAAATTCTGCGCTCACTTTCCCTTGCCGATGCGCAAATGTATGCGCAGGGAACCGTTGCTGTTGGCGATATTTCCAACCACAGCATTTCGTTTGAGGCGAAGTCGAAAAGCCCCATTTTTTACCACACCTTTATAGAAATTATTGACCTGTGGAAAGCTAACGTTGACGAGCTGCTAAGCAAGGCGCAGCGCCTGCTGAGCGATGCTCAAAGGTGCAAGCTATCCGCCTCGCTCACGGCGCACGCGCCCTACACCATGTCGGCTGCCATGCTGCGCGCGCTTGCGCAAAAAAGCACGCACATGAGCATTCACAATCAGGAGTGCGCCGATGAAAATTTGTTTTTTGAGCAGGGTAGGGGAGAGTTGTATAAGCGTTACTCAACCTTGGCTGCGCTTCCTCCCGCAACAGGAAAAACCTCCATTCACTACACGCTCGAAAATATTGTGGAGGTCGAAAAATTGCTGCTGGTGCACAACACCTGCACCTCAAGCAAGGACTACGACTATGCTGAAGGTTTTGTGCGTTGTCTCCCTGAGCCTGTCGAAGGGTCGAGGCGAGAGCCAACGCCTCAATGCTTCGACAGGCTCAGCATGACAGCCCGCAAGCCGAATACCAAAAGCAGCATTTCGTGGGTGCTGTGTCCGCGCTCAAATTTGTACATCGAAAATGCGCTGCCGCCGGTGCACATGCTGCGCGCCAAGGGCGCAAATATTGCGCTCGGAACCGACAGCCTTTCGTCTAACCACAGCTTAAATATGCTGGAAGAATTGAAGTGCTTGGCGCAAAATTTTCCCAATATTCCCTTTGCCGAAGCGCTGCGCTGGGCAACGCTTGGCGGAGCCGAGGCCTTGCGCTGTGAGCATAAATTTGGCTCGCTTGAGCGCGGAAAAAAACCGGGCCTGGTGCTGCTCGAAAATTTTGACTTTGACCGCATGAGCGTAAGCGCCGCTACCACCTCGCGACTTCTTACAAAATAGTGGAAAGTGGAAAATGATTTTTCGTACAAAAAAATACTAACTTTGCCGCTTAATATAGTGGAGAATTGAGAGTGGAAAGTGGAGAGTGAAAATCACTCTCAATTCTCAACTCTCCACTCTCAATTTTGAAAGTATGCTTTTTTGCCTCGTCCTTTTTTCCGTTGTTGCCTACCTGCTTGGCTCCATTCCAAGCGCAGTGTGGATTGGCAAAATCTTTTACGGCGTTGATGTGCGCGAGCACGGCAGCGGCAACGCCGGCACCACCAACGTGCTGCGCGTGCTGGGCGGCAGGGCGGCCATTCCCGTTTTTGCCATTGATATTGCAAAAGGTTTATTGGCGGTGCTAGCCGTTTACCTAATTCCCGACCTTGCGCCCAACAGCGAAAAGTTTGCGCTCATCAAAATTTTGTTTGCTGCGCTGGCGGTGCTGGGGCATATGTATCCGGTGTTTGCGGGGTTTCGCGGCGGCAAGGGCGTGGCCACCATGCTGGGCGCAGCCGTTGCCATACAGCCCTGGGGCGCGCTTGTGGCGCTGGCTGTTTTTGTGCTCGTATTTTGCATTACGCGCTACGTTTCGCTAAGCTCCATGAGCGGCGGAGTAGCCTTTCCGCTGTCGGTTATTTTTCTGTTTCACGAGCCTACCATTGCCATCAAAATTTTCGCCCTTTTTGCCTGCCTGCTGCTTTTTTACACGCACCGCCAAAACATAAAACGCCTGCGCGCCGGCACCGAATCGAAAACTACTTTTAAGAAGAAAATTGAGAGTTGAGAATTGAAAATTGAGAGTGAAAAGAAATGGACAACATTCTTGCACCAAAATCATATAAATTTGCGCTACGAGTTGTGGCGTTGTACAAGTGGCTTTGTGCTGAAAAAAAGGAGTTTGTTTTATCAAAACAAATTTTGCGAAGTGGCACCGCAGTAGGGGCGTTGGTAAGGGAGGCAGAGCATACGCAGTCTAAAGCAGATTTTTTAAACAAGATGAACATCTCTTTAAAAGAGGCTAACGAAGCTGAGTATTGGTTAATGCTTTTAAAGGATAGCGACTTTTTATCAAAAGAGGAATTTCAGTCCGTACATACCGATTGTGATGAGTTGATTCGCCTGCTTGTAAGCATAGTAAAGACAACAAAAATATCGCTAAATAGAACGTAATTTTTCACTCTCAATTCTCCACTCTCAATTCTCAATTAAAAAACAATGAAAGCAAAACTTCCCCTCCTGCTACTTTTCGCAGCGCTGCTTTTTTCCAACGCCTGCAAGGACGGTGCGCGCGGCAAAACTCTGTTGCCCGGCGTTACCGGCAAGTCGGGCGAAATTATTATGGTGGTCGATAAAAATGTCGAAAATTCCGCCCTTGGCCAAGTCATGCTCGGCGCGCTGCGCCAAGATTACCCCATGCTGCCGCAGGTGGAGCCGCAGTTCAGCGTGCACCCCATTCCCTACACCGCTTTTTCCGATTTATTTAAGTCGCACCGCAACATTATTTTGGTAAAAATTTCGCCCGAATTTTCCGAAACCAAAATGCTGCGGCAAAACGACATTTGGGCCTCGCCGCAAACCGTGCTCAACGTGGTGGGCAGCAACTCCGACAGCATGGCCGCCTACGTAAAAAAGTACGAGCACTTGCTTACCGCCACCTTCGAAAACGCAGAGCTGGCGCGCAACGTAGCCAACATTAAAAAGTACGAGGAAGTAAATTTGCGCGATAAAATTCAAAAAAAATTTGGCGTAAACCTCTACTTTCCGCGCGGCTACACGCTGCGCCGCGAGGCCGATGATTTTTTATGGATTTCGTACGAAACCGAAAGCACCAGCCAGGGCATTTTTGTTTACAGCTATTC
>JAITVR010000033.1 GCA_031285695.1 Prevotellaceae bacterium | reverse complement strand
ACGCTTACCGCTGTAGCAGCGGTAGCCGTATGCGCCACTCGGGCGCAGACCACCATTAAGCCCATGGCCTGTACCGACCTGGTGCTTACCGGCACCGCCGCCACCGGCAGCGGTACCATGCACTACCAGTGGGTTGAAGGCACCACCGTTGCCAACTGCAGCATTCCTATAGCAGGCTGCGCTACGCAAAACTGCACCATACCTGCCGCCAATGCCGTAGGTGTAAAGGTGTACAAGCGGGTGGTGGTGAGCGATGAGTGCATTACCGACATAAAGGAAAGCGCTCCCATTACCGTGCAGTACCAAGGCTTGAAGTTGGGCACGGTGTGCTGGGCGCCGGCCAACGTGGGCAACACCGGCAAGTGGGCGCAAACCCCCGACACCTATGGTAGCATGTTCCAGTTCAACATCAATAGGGCTTGGCACCCTACCACCCCTGCCACAGGCGTGGCTATTATAAGCTGGTTTCCGTCCAATGAGCAAAATACGAATTGGAACGAGAGTACCAACGCCGTGTGCCCCAATGGGTGGAGGCTGCCTACCGCTGCAGAATTTCTGGCATTGCACGATGCCAGTACCATCGGCAGCGCCAGCGGAGCAGGCACATCAGTGGCAAAAAACGCCAAGGGCAACACGTTAGCTGCTGGTAAGTTTTACGGCCCCAAGCACGCCACCTGCTCGCTCGCTTCGGGCGGCTCCATGGACGGCTGCATCTTCCTGCCTTTTGTGGGCAGCCGCAGTTCCACCAATGGCGCGCTCAGCAATCAGGGAGCAAATGGCTACTACTGGAGCAGTACGCAGAACATACGCAACAGCACGGAGGGTTTCTGCATAGACTTCAGTGGCTTGGGTAGCGCCCCTGCCACCGTCTACAGCAAGTCCTTTGCCTTTCCCGTAAGGTGCGTAAAGAGCATGTAACTAATTAATTGAAAATTGAAAATGGAGAATGGAGAATGGAGAGTGAAAAATGCTACAAAACATGCTTGCTACCGCCAAGTTTACCAAGGTATAGGTAGGCAAACAAAAATGAGTAGCCACTCAAAAAAATTGAGTGGCTACTCATTGGGCAACGAGTGGCTACTTAATTTTTTTAAGTAGCCACTCGTTTTTTATATAGCGCTTACTACAGTATTAAAGCGCCTGCAATCAATTTGCTGCGCTACTATTCGGCTATTTTCAACGGTGTAAATAGCTGCCATTTTTTTTCTTTCAAAAAAATAGATACCTTTGTCCCGCTTTTTTAAGAAAGTATAACGTAACAACTTTTTAGCAAGATGAAAGCAACCCACATTGAACACATCGGCATTGCCGTAAAAAGCCTCGACGAGGCTATTCCCTACTACGAAAACGTGTTAGGACTCAAATGTTACAACATTGAGGAGGTAGCCGACCAAAAGGTGAAGACCGCTTTTTTTCAAATAGGGCAAACCAAGATTGAGCTGCTCGAAAGCACCTCGCCCGAGGGCACCATTGCCAAGTTTATTGAAAAGCGCGGCGAGGGCGTGCACCACGTTGCCTACGCTGTAGAAGGTGGCCTAAACGCTGCCCTTACCGAAGTGGAAGGCAAAGGCATTCAGCTGCTCGACAAGCAGGGACGCAAGGGCGCCGAAGGCTTAAACATCGGCTTTCTGCACCCAAAGTCAACCGGCGGCGTGCTGACCGAACTGTGCGAAAAAGGAAACTAAGAAGGGGAAAACAGGAAAAGAGAAAAAAGGAAAAAAAGTATTATGGTGCTTGCGCCTTTGAAAAAATTCTATTTTTCTGTTTTCCTATTTTCCTTTTTTCCTCTTAAACTTTTCAACTTTATAAACTTTATAAACTCGTAAAGATGAGCACCGAACAAGAACAAGTACTGGAGCTGGTAAAGCGCCGCGAAAAAGCCCGCATAGGCGGCGGACAAAAGCGCATTGACGCGCAGCACGCAAAAGGAAAGCTAACCGCACGCGAGCGCATTGCGCTGCTGCTAGACGAAGGTTCTTTTGAAGAATTTGACATGTTTGTGGAGCACCGCTGCACCAACTTCGGCATGGAAAAAGAAACCTACTCCGGCGACGGCGTAGTTACCGGCTGCGGCACCATCGACGGGCGACTGGTGTACCTCTACTCGCAAGACTTTACGGTATATGGCGGCTCGCTGTCCGAAACCATGTCGCTCAAAATTTGCAAAATGATGGACCAAGCCATGAAAATGGGCGCACCCATCATTGGCATTAACGACTCGGGCGGCGCGCGCATTCAAGAAGGCGTGAACGCGCTGGCCGGCTACGCCGAAATTTTTCAGCGCAACATTTTGGCCTCGGGCGTAGTTCCGCAAATCTCCGCCATATTTGGCCCCTGTGCAGGCGGCGCGGTATATTCACCCGCCCTTACCGATTTCATTGTAATGAAAAAGGACAGCAGCTACATGTTTCTTACCGGCCCCAAGGTAGTAAAAACCGTTACCGGCGAAGATGTAACGCAGGAGCAGTTGGGCGGCGCCTCGGTGCACACCACCAAAAGCGGCGTGGCGCAGTTTGCCGTACCCACCGAGGAGGAAGGCCTGTCACTCATTCGCAAGCTGATTAGCTACATTCCGCAAAACAATATGGAGGAAGCTCCACTTGTTGCCTGCACCGACCCTATCGAACGCCAAGAAGTTTCGCTCGACACCATTATCCCCGAAAGCCCCAACAAGCCTTACGATATGTACGAGGTAGTAAAGGCAATTGTGGACAACGGCGAGTACCTTGATGTTCAGGGCGCTTTTGCCCCCAACATTATTACCGCCTTTGCAAGGTTTAACGGAATGTCCGTAGGCATTGTGGCCAATCAGCCCAAATATTTGGCCGGCGTTCTTGATATTAACGCTTCGCGCAAAGCCGCACGTTTTGTGCGCTTTTGCGATGCTTTCAACATTCCTTTAGTTACCTTGGTGGACGTTCCCGGATTTTTGCCCGGCACGGCGCAGGAGTACGGCGCAGTTATTTTGCACGGCGCAAAGCTGCTTTACGCTTACGGCGAAGCCACCGTACCAAAAATTACCGTTACGCTACGCAAAAGCTACGGCGGCGCGTACTGCGTAATGAGCAGCAAGCACCTGCGCGGCGACCTCAACTACGCTTGGCCCAGCGCCGAAATTGCGGTTATGGGTGCGCAAGGCGCCATAGAAGTGCTGTATGGCAAGGAAATTGCCGCTGCCGAAAACCCGCAGGAAGTAGCCAACCAAAAGGCAACGGAGTACGTTGACAAGTTTGCCAACCCCTACAACGCCGCCAAGTACGGCTACATTGACGATGTGATTTTGCCGAAGAATACGCGCTTCCGCATCATACGCGCCTTGCAGCAGCTGAGCACCAAAAAGTTGGTAAATCCCGCCAAAAAGCACGATAATTTACCACTTTAATATACGGCTTTCAGCATGATAACAACTATTGTAATCGTTTTTCTAATAGCAATTTTTAAACGAAAAAGATAGGAAAATCAAGGGAAAATAGAAAAAAAGAAAAATAGTAAAATAGAATAGTAGGAATTTTAGTATTCTTCGTTCTCTTTTCCTCTTTTTCTCTTTTCCTTTTTTTCCTTCTTCTTGAAAAATAATGAATAAAAAAATTAAACACTGCCTACTCACACTGCTGCTGCTCGGTTCGCTCAGCGCCTCGGCGCAAAAGGCTACCGACTTGCGCATCAACGAGTTTATGGCAACCAACCAAACCAACTACGAGGACGATTTTGGTGAGCGCAGCGCGTGGATTGAGCTTTTCAACAGCTCCTACGGCACCGTAGATGTAGGCGGCTGCTACCTAAGCGATGACCGCAACAATCTTACCAAATACCAAATCCCCAAGGGCGATGTGCTTACGCTCATAAAGCCGCGCCAGCACACCATTTTTTGGGCAGATAATAAGCCCACGCACGGCACGTTCCACCTCAACTTTAGGATTGACGACACGCGCTTTTTGGCGCTTACCAGCAGCGATGGCAAAACCATTATCGACAGCCTCAGCTACCCCACGCAGCGCACCGATGTGAGCTACGCCCGCAGCAAGGACGGAGCAGGCGTGTGGAATTATTGCGAATTTACAACGCCCAGCACCAACAATTTGCTTGTGCAGGTAGAAGCCGCCAGCCAGCAATTTTTGGTAAAAGACCCCACAGGATTAGCTATGGCATTTACCGCCATGTCTGTGGTATTCATGGCGTTAATACTTCTTTTCCTTGTTTTTAAGCACATTGGCAAGGCAATGTCAGCTCCTAAAAAAGAGGCAAAGAAAGAGGAGGTGCGGCAAACAGCTGTGGCTCCCGAAAAAGGCGAAGCTAAAGAGCCGGCAGCAGGTGCTGTGTACGCCGCCATTGCCATGGCGCTGCGCGAGTATGAGCTGGAGATGATGGAAATGGAATCCAACATTTTAACCATCAATAAGGTAGCCAAAGCCTACTCGCCGTGGAGTTCAAAAATTTACGGCCTGAGGCAGAATCCGACAAAGAAGTAGGGAAAAAAGAACAAGGAAAAAAAGTAAAAAAGAATACGCTTTGCGCAAAAATATTCCGTTTTTCTATTTTCCTGTTTTTCTTTTTTTCTCCAAAAACAGTTTAAAAGTCAAATAATTCAAGATAATGAGAGACTATAAAATAAAAATCAACGGCAACGACTACCAAGTTGCCATTAAGGAAGCCGAGGGCAACTTGGCCGAAGTGGAAGTAAACGGAACGCGCTACAGCGTTGAGATTGAGCGTCCTGTTGCGCAGGTTAAAACACCGAAGTTGGTACAGGTAGCCGCCGTTCCTTCGGCAGATTCGCACCAGGCTGTGGCCAAAACTTCAGCTCCGGGTTCGGCTTCCGCTGTAAAATCGCCGCTGCCGGGCGTTATTTTAGATGTTTACGTGAAGGAGGGCGAAGCTGTTACCTTGGGGCAAAAGCTCGTGATGCTTGAGGCCATGAAAATGGAGAACAGCATTGAGGCCGACCGCGCCGGAAAAGTTACCGCCGTAAAGGTAAAAAAGGGCGATTCGGTGCTTGAGGGCGCAGAACTTGTAACAATTTCATAATTTTTTTAAAGGCAATAAAAGCGATAAAGGTTATAAAGGTAAAAACCTCGTTAACCTTTATAGCCTTTATAACTTTAATAATCTAATACACTATGGAAGAAGGACTTTTCAGCTTTTTGGGGCAAAATCTGCAGCAGTTTTTGTCCTACACCGCATTTTCGTACATGACCTTTGGGCACATCGTTATGATGGTAGTAGGCTTAGCCTTTCTCTACCTTGCCATAAAGCATGAGTTTGAGCCAATGCTGCTTATCCCCATCGGCTTCGGTATTTTGATAGGCAACATTCCTTTTCTGTCGGGGCTAAAAATCGGCATTTACGAAGAAGGTTCAGTGCTTAACATATTGTATTTCGGCGTAATACAAGGCGTTTACCCGCCGCTCATTTTCTTGGGAATTGGCGCCATGACTGACTTTTCATCGCTCATTTCCAACCCAAAGTTGCTGCTGATTGGCGCGGCTGCGCAGCTCGGAATTTTTGGCGCGTACATGCTTTCGCTACAGCTGGGCTTTATGCCCAACGAGGCTGGCGCTATTGGCATTATTGGCGGCGCCGATGGACCGACCGCTATTTTCCTGTCATCGCGCCTTGCGCCGCACCTCATGGGCGCAGTGGCCATTTCGGCGTACTCGTACATGGCGCTGGTGCCCGTTATTCAACCGCCTGTAATGAAACTGCTTACCACGAGCAAAGAAAGGCTTATCCGCATGAAACCGCCGCGCGCCGTTTCGCACTTGGAAAAGGTGCTGTTTCCCATTATTGGCATGCTGCTTACCTGCCTCATTGTGCCCTCGGGCTTGCCGCTGTTGGGCATGCTGTTTTTTGGTAATTTGCTGAAAGAAAGCGGAGTTACACGCCGTTTGGCAGAAACCGCTCGCGGTCCGCTGATTGATATTGTAACCACTTTAAGTGGGCTAACCGGGGGTGCGTCAACGCAGGCCACCCCCTTTCTTACGCCCGATTCTATCAAAATTTTTGTGCTCGGCGCCATATCGTTCGTCATTGCTACCACCGGCGGCGTGCTGTTTGTAAAAATTTTCAACCTCTTTTTAAAGGAAGGAAATAAAATTAATCCGCTGATTGGTAACGCAGGCGTTTCGGCTGTGCCGGATTCGGCAAGAGTTTCGCAAGTAGTTGGATTGCAGTATGATAAAACAAATCACCTGCTTATGCACGCCATGGGGCCCAATGTGGCAGGCGTAATTGGCAGCGCAGTAGCGGCGGGCATTTTGCTCGGATTTTTGTCGTAAAGTTTTGGACAGGATTTACAAAATTTACAGGATTTTTTACGTAAATTTTGTAAATCCTGCCTGTAAAGAACTACATTACCCGTGTAAATTGTGATTAGTTCTTAATTTTTTCGTAACTTTGCAGTTTACTTTGTTTTCTATCAAGAATGAGCCAACCAACACAAAATATGGGCACAACTTACCAGCCACAAGAGGTTGATTTACTGGTAATAGCAAGCATTTTTTTAAAGTGGCTAAGGTCCTTGGGCTGTAGCCTTTG
>JAITVR010000009.1 GCA_031285695.1 Prevotellaceae bacterium | reverse complement strand
CCCGATAAAAATTTTGCATTGGAAAGCTACTTTGAGCCAATCGTGGCTGAGTTTAAAGCGTTGGGGAAAGAAGTTGCCATCAGCAAAAAGGAGAAGTCAAAAGCAACAAATGTGGAGTCGGCTTTTTTGAAAGAAAACACCGAAATTTACAAGCTGCAATTCACGACAGAAAAGCGCATCAAAATAAAAATTGAGGTAGATACGCAGCCGCCGCCCGATTTTGCCACCGAGTACAAGCTGCTGCTGCTGCCGTTTTCGTTCATGACGCGCTGCTACTCACTGCCCGATTTGTACGCCGGAAAAATGCACGCCTTTCTTTTCCGCAGCTGGCAAAGCCGCGTAAAAGGGCGCGATTGGTACGATTTTGAGTGGTACGTGCGCAGCAACGTTGCCCTGAATTTTCGCCATTTGCAAAAAAGAGTGGCGCAAATAAACGCATTGACGGCAAAGGAGTTTACGCCTGCTGTTTTCAAAAAAATGCTGAGGGAGCGCATTGAAAAAACAAGCATTGAGGCAGTGAAAAATGATGTGCGTCCGTTTTTGAAAAATCCGCAGGAAATGGAAATTTGGAGCACGGATTATTTTTTACAGCTGGCAGATATGATACAATTTGAAAAATAGATTTACACCACAAACAAAACACCATGCTCAACGCCACGCCCAACATCAGGCAGCTGTACTTTAAGGACACCTCGTTTGCGAACTTGATGAACCGCCGCATATACAACATTTTGCTCATTGCCAGCCGCTACGACACCTTTATGCTGGAGGACGACGGGCGGGTGGACGAGCAAATTTTTAACGAGTACGTGTCGCTCAACCTGCGCTACCCACCGCGCTTTACGCTGGCCGCCGACCAAAAAGAGGCCATGCAGCTGCTCAAGTCGCGCAGCTTTGAGCTCATTATTACCATGCCCACGGGCGATAACGACACTTTTACCAACGCTAAGGAGATAAAGGCAAAATACCCCAACATTCCCATTGTGGTGCTCACGCCTTTTTCGCGCGAGGTATCGCAGCGCATTGCCAACGAAGACCTTACGGCCATTGATTACGTATTCAGCTGGCTGGGAAATACGAACCTGCTGGTGGCCATCATCAAGCTCATAGAGGACAGCATGAACGTGGAAAATGATGTACGCGAGGTGGGCGTGCAGGTGCTGCTTTTTGTCGAAAACAGCATACGTTTTTACTCGTCAATTCTTCCGCACCTGTACCAAATTGTATTTAAGCAGTCGCGCGAATTTATGACCGAAGCGCTGAATGAGCACCAGCAAATGCTGCGCATGCGCGGCAGGCCAAAGGTAATGCTGGCGCGCAACTACGAGGAGGCCATGCAAATTTACGAGCGCTACAAGGACAACATGCTAGGCGTAATTTCCGATGTGAGCTTTGAGCGCAACGGCGTAAAAGAAAAGCAGGCCGGCGTGGAGCTTTTTCGCGCTATGCGCAAAACGGATAAGTACGTGCCGCTGCTGCTGCAATCGTCCGAAAGCGAAAATAAAAAGTACGCCGATGAGCTGAAGGTGGGTTTTATTGACAAAAATTCCAAAACCTTGGAGCAGGAATTGCGCGACCACATGACGCACGATTTTGGCTTTGGCGACTTCATTTTTCGCAACCCGCACACGGGCGAAGAGGTGGCGCGCGTGGCCAACCTGCGCGAGCTGCAGGACAAAATTGCCGACATTCCCGACGACTCGCTGCGCTACCACGTGGCCAACAACCACGTGTCGCGCTGGCTGTACTCGCGCGCGCTGTTTCCCGTGGCGGAGTTTCTCAAATCAATGTCGATAAAGGAAAAAGACGAGCTGGGCGAGGTGCGCAAAATTATTTTCGATGCCATTGTACAATATCGTAAGGTAAAAAATCGCGGCATTGTGGCCGTTTTTCAGCGCAATCGCTTTGATAAATACTCCAACTTTGCCCGCATTGGCGAGGGCTCCATGGGCGGCAAGGCGCGCGGGCTGGCTTTTCTTGATTCGCTCATTAAGGGCAACACCGAGCTGGACGAGGCGGTGGAAAATCTTGAGGTGGCCATACCCAAAACGGTGGTGCTGTGTACCGATATTTTCGATGAATTTATGCAGAGCAACCAGCTCTACCCCATTGCGCTGAGCGATTTGCCCGACGAGGAAATTCTACAGCATTTTCTCAAAGCGCAAATGCCGCGCCGCCTCATTGCGGACTTTCTCGCCTTTTTCGACGCCATCGATTCGCCCATTGCCGTGCGCTCTTCAAGCCTATTGGAAGACTCTCATTATCAACCATTTGCAGGAATTTACAACACCTACATGATTCCCTACCTAAAGGGCGGGAAAACGCACACGCTGCGCATGCTCAACGATGCTATAAAAGGTGTGTACGCCTCCGTTTTTTTCAAGGATAGCAAGGCGTACATGCAGGCCACGCACAACGTGATTGACAGCGAAAAGATGGCGATTGTTCTTCAAGAAGTGTGCGGCGGCGAGCACAACGGCAGGTATTATCCTTCGTTTTCGGGCGTGGCGCGCTCGGTCAACTTTTACCCCATTGAGCCCGAGCGCCCCGAAGACGGCATTGCCAACATTGCCCTCGGTTTGGGAAAATACATTGTCGATGGCGGCGCCACGCTGCGGTTTTCGCCGGCGCACCCGCACAATATTTTGCAGCTAAGCACGCTTGATTTTGCGCTGCGCGAAACCCAAACCAAGTTCTACGCCCTCGACCTCAACAACCACAACTACACCCTGCAAGCCGACGATGCCTGCAACCTGCTAAAGCTTAGCGTGGCCGATGCCGAAAAGGACGAAACGCTGCGCCTAATTGCCTCCACCTTCGACCCGCAGGACCAAATTATTCGCGACGGGCTGTACGAAGGCGGGCGAAAAATTATTTCCTTTGCCAACATTTTGCAGCACGATGCGGTGCCCATTGCCCCCATGCTGCAAAAAATTCTGAAAACAGGGCATCGCGAAATGGGGCGGCACGTTGAAATTGAGTTTGCCGTCAACCTGCCCACGCCCACCAATCCACGAAGCACCTTCTACCTGCTGCAAATTCGCCCCGTGGTGGATAACCGCGAGGTGGTAAGCGAAAACCTGACCGAAATTCCGCAAGAAAAAACCCTCATCAGCACGCCCAGCGCGCTGGGGCACGGCGTTACCGGCGATGTATTTGATGTTATTTACGTAAAACCCGAAGCCTTTAACGCTTCGCAAAACCAGCTCATAGCCTACGATATTGAAAAGTTGAACAGGCAGCTGGTAGCCGAGGGCAAACCCTACATTCTCATTGGTCCCGGGCGCTGGGGCAGCAGCGACACATGGCTGGGCATACCCGTCAAGTGGCCGCACATTTCGGGCGCGCGCCTCATTGTCGAAGCGGGGCTTACGCAGTACCGCATTGACCCGAGCCAAGGCACCCACTTTTTCCAAAACCTTACCTCGCTGCACGTGGGCTACTTTACCGTCAACCCATATTTAAAAGAAGGCGGCGGCTACTACGATAGCGACTACCTCAACGCGCAGCCTGCCGTGAGCGAAACCCAGTACATACGCCACGTGCGCTTTGC
>JAITVR010000224.1 GCA_031285695.1 Prevotellaceae bacterium | reverse complement strand
AAAAAAGCCTTGCAGCGCGCGGCTCACAAGGCTTTGGTGGAGTTGCGGAGACAGGACTCGAACCTGCGACCTCCGGGTTATGAGCCCGACGAGCTACCAACTGCTCTACTCCGCGTATGGGTGCAAAGGTAATACTTTTTTGCGGAAATACAAATTTTTACAGCCGGTCGTACTTTACAAACTTGTACACCAAGGGCGCTTTTTGCTGGTCAACCCACACAAAAAGGAAGTAGGCATTGGGGTACAGGTCGCTTACGTTGATGGTAAATTCGTTTTGCGGATTGTTGAATATTACCACCGGCAGCATGGGCAGCATGTTGGCGCTGTACACCGCAATGCGCTGCATGCGGCAGCTGCGCGCCATAAGGTTTAGCATGCTGGATACGGGGTTGGGGCTTACCACAATGTCGTAGCCCTTGCGCACGTTAATTTTTTCGGTAAAAGTATTGAGTCCGCACACGTTGTGCGCCGTAACCGAAAGGTCGCCGGGGGTTTCGCTAAAGCGGAATTTTATGGAGTCGCTACCTGCGCCAATCAACTCCCAATCAATAGGATAATTCCACTCGTATCGGTCTATCGAAGGGTCGGCGGCTACAAAGTAGGTGTAGTAGTTTTTGGCCAGCGGCGAGCGCGTGCCGTATATCGGTTCGGGTATGGTGGGCGTGGTTTTTACGGTAACGTGCGCGGTGTCGAATTTTGGTCCGCAGGCATTTTTTACCGTTACCACGTAGTCGGTGGTGTGGGTGGGCGCTACGCGCGGCCGAGGTGTGGCGTAGGTTTCGCTGCTATCGGTGCTGAACCACGAAAAGCTGCCCAGCCCTGTGGCGTTGAGGTTAATGCTGTCGCCAAGGCACATTACGGTGTCCATCATAGAGGTTACCCAAATGGCAGAATCGACAATAATAACGATGGATTCCTCCACGGTTACCGCCATTGCCGGGTTGGCGCAGTCCGATACGCGGGCGGGAATAAAAAACGTGTCGGTAAAGTAGGGCGCTTTTTGCGTTTCGATGTAGGTGGGCAGCGAAACGTTGGCCTTGATAATGCTGTTGAGGTTAACCACATTGCCGCGACAAATTGTCGTATCATCGCAGGTAAAAACTTGCCGAAATATTTTTACGGGAACCTCGCTGCTTGCCTGCGCGCGCACGGTGTCGGCGCCATCGGTGTAGGAGTACAAAATATTGCCGCGAAAAGTGGTGCTGTACGCCAAATTTCCAGTGTAATTTTCCGCCGAATTTTTTACCAAATTTCCTTCACGCCATGCTACGCTATCAATGCTGTACGCGCTCATTTTGTTTACGCGCACGGCAAAGTTTACGCGCGGACAAATCTCATTGGTGGGCGCGCTAAGGTAGGGCGCGCAACGTTTTCCGGCTACGCTAAAAGCGATTTGCTGCGTTTCGCCGTTTTGCATTTTTACGTTAGCCACCAGCCGATTGGTGTCGCTGTGCGCCATAATGCGGTAGCCGATTTGGCTGGCGTTTTCGCTGCTCAACTTTGGTCTAAAAGTGTTTTCGCTTCCGCTAAACGTAACGCTGTCGGCGCTAAACGTGAGGTTATTTTTGCGAAGCGAAAAATTTACGTTGCTTCCCTCGCAAGCCTCGGCGGGCGGCGTAATTTCGGGCGTGCACGCCTGCATGCTGATGTAAATTTGCGGCGAAAAACCGAAGGTATCTTTTAGCGAGTTGTTGTAAAAAATTTGAAACTGATAGCTGAGCGTAACCTCGCTAACTGTAGGCAGCGCGCGGAAAAAGAACGTGTCGGGGGCAGCTACGCTGTCGTTTATGCGCACCACATCGGCAGGCGGAGTGATGCCGGTAACGCTGTTGTTTTTATAAATTTTTGGAATAAAAAACAGCAGCTCGTTGCCGCGGCACAGGTTACCCTTGGCGCCGCTCCACGCGGCCTGCGTGTAAACGGGCGGCACGCATTCGTCCGAAATAATTTCGTAGGCCTGCCGCGTAGTGTACGGCGTGTGCGTAATGGTATCTTCGTACTTTATGCTGGCGGTGTAAATGGTGCTGCTCAATGGCTGCACCCAAAATACCGAAAGGCTGTCGCGGCCGCGCACATCTTGGTACACCGTGTCGAGCTGCACGGCGGGCGTCCACGCAATGTCGCCGGTGCTAAGCACGCGGTTAATGCCCATGTAGTGGTGCACGTACAGCTTGATTTTTTGCCCGCTGCAAAAGTGCATGGGAATGGTGTCGTTGTTCGCGCCGCCGCTTCCGGGGTTGGGCGTAAACGAGCAGGGTTCGTTGTCGTGGCAGGGATTTGCCTGTAGTAGCGGCGGGCAGCTGCGCACTTTTACATCAAAGGTGTCGGTTACGGTTTTTGTTTTTGCACCTACGGTAAACGTTATTTCGGCCGCATACTCGCAGCTAAGGGCGGGCGTAAACCACCACTGCTGCTTGTTGGCGCTGCCGTTGGGGGCATTGTTTCCGCAAAGCTTAGTCCACCTTACGTTTGAAATAGTGTAGCCGTGCGCAATGTTGAGCGAATTGTTGACCAAATTTACCGATTGCTCTATGCCTGCGCAGCTGCTATCCTGCTGCAGGTAGGTAAATTGCGGCTGACATTTTGTGAGCGAATTAGGATTTATTTGCAGTTGCAACTGTTTGATTTTCAAAGAGTTACCAATTTTATAAAAAACAAAAACGCTGTAAATGGTGGTGTCGGCAGGCGCAAGGTAAAAGTTGAAATTTGTGCTCGGCGTGGCGGGAATTTTTGTTTTTTGAACCTCGGCAGTCAGCTCGCCGTTATCCACTCCGTTGAGGTCGGTAGCAAGCGCCACGCGCACGGAATCAATGAGGTTGCTGTTGCCGTTCACGTACACCGTAAAGTTTTTTCCGGGGCATACTCCCGTATTGCTGCTAATGGTGGGCAGGCATTCTTTGGTAGCAACAGCGTTGGAAAAGTTGGCGTTGGGCGCGCTGCCGCCGCCGCTGTACTTTATGTTGCCAATGCTGGTTTGAACGTTGGTGCTGCTCAGCACTCTCAGGCTAAAAACAATGCTGCTTGCGTTTTCCGAAATCAGCGTTTTCGAGTCAAAGTTAAAGCCGCTAACCGCCACATCGCCCCAGCCAAATACAAGGCTGTTTTTGCTAATGGTAAACCTTACCGTGCTGCCTTCGCAAACCTCGGCGGTGCTATGCGCCACGCTTATCGCGCAGTTTTGCACATTTACCGTAAGCTTGCGCTGCAGGTTGCTCACGGGCGTAGCGGTAATAGCACCGCAGGCCGTTCCCGAGTTGTAGCTGGCGGTGGCATCAATGTCCACCGTGAAGGTGTACGTTCCGGGCGTAGAAAAAACAGTCGCGCTGCTTGCATTGACAACCGCTCCAACGGAGTTTTTCCACTCCTTTCGGCTAACGTTGAGCGTTGCGCTGCTGTTGCTTGCGCTTACGCGAATAATATCGTTGAGCACAAGCGCATCGCCGGCGCAAATGGTGCGGCTTGCGTTGCCCGTAACGTTAATGCTTAGCGAGGGGTTATCCACTGTAATGGTTATTTGGCTTGCCGCCAAACGACAAGCCTCATCAGTAGGCAGGGCGTTTATTTCGTAAGAGGTTGTTTGCAGCGGCGTTACAGATGAATTATTGGCTATGGGAGTAGGGCTGCCTTTCACGTACCACCTAACCTCGCTGCTATTGTCCACCGAGGCGCTGAGGGTAACCGCGCTGCCGCGACAAATTCTGGCACCGGCGCCCGTGGGGCTAACCGCGCTAATGGTGGGCGGCGGCACCACGTTTACCCTAAAGGTGCGCTGCGCGCTTTCGGCTCCGTTGGTAAAGGTGGCGGTGTAAACGGTGGTGGTGGTGGGCGTTTGCTCCTCGGCAACAATGGTGCTCGCTGCACGCCAAACAACGCTTGTTCCGGGCGGAATATTTTCCACATACTCCGATAGGTTAACACTTGCGCCACGGCAAATGCTAACCTCCGAAGTTACCAGCGTAACTCCGTCCAGCTCGCCCGCCGCGCGGGCAAGCAGCGGCAGCAGCAAGGCTATGAATATGACGTAAAAACGTTTCATGCTAACTTACAAAGATACACAATTTTCACAGCCTTGTCAATAGTAAATTAACAAGGTTCTCTTAATTTGCTCATGCACATCATTGCGAGCAAAGCGAAGCAGTCTCAAAATTAAGGCATGAGATTGCTTCGCTAAACCCGCTCGCAATGACGGTGGGTATGCGTGCCGTCATGCTACACTTCCCCGTTGTCATGCTGAGCTTGTCGAAGCATCTCACGTTCGCACCTCCGTTTTCTCTTCGTTACTTTGTCTTGACACAAAGTAACCAAAAGTCAAGACAAAATAAAGCTCGAACCGCAATTTTGTCTTCCCACCGCACGCCAACGCACAAGGCCTGTACCACGTCATTGCGAGCAAAGCGAAGCAATCTCAAAATTAAGGCATGAGATTGCTTCGTCGTTCCTCCTCGCAATGACGAGGTAAATTTTTACAAAAAAAATTGGTTGAGACCACCAAAGTGCCCCAACCAATCTGAAACTTGAAGTTTGAAATCTGAAATTAAACCAGCTTCATGCCGTCAAATACGTTCATTACCTCCTTCACCGCCTTTGCCGAGGCGTCAAAATCCTTGCGCTCTTCAGCGTTCAGCTCAATTTCAATAATTTCTTCTACACCTTCCTTGCCCAACTTTACGGGCACGCCAAGGAAAATATCCTTTACGCCGTACTGCCCTTCGAGCTTTACGCAGCAGGGGAAAATGCGCTTTTGGTCGCGCAAAATGGCTTCAACCATTTGCGCTGCCGCCGAGCCGGGTGCGTACCAAGCCGAGGTTCCCATAAGCTTTACCAGCTCGCCGCCGCCGTTTTTGGTGCGCTCAATAATGGCATTGAGCTTATCTTTTGCAATCAACTGCGTTACGGGAATACCCGAAACGGTGGTGTAGCGCGGTAGCGGAACCATGGTGTCGCCGTGGCCGCCGAGCAGCAGGGCTTGAATATCCTTGGGGTTGCAGTTGAGGGCTTCGGCCAAAAATGCGCGGTAGCGAGCGGTGTCGAGCACGCCGGCCATGCCGATTACGCGGCTCGATTTTCCTTTTGCTGCCAGCTGAGCGCAGTAGGTCATTACATCGAGCGGGTTGCTTACCACAATGATGATGGCGTTGGGCGAGTGCTTTACCACGTTTTCGGTTACCTGCTTTACAATGCCTGCGTTGACCGAAATTAAGTCGTCGCGGCTCATGCCCGGCTTGCGGGGCAGGCCTGAGGTAATGACTACCACATCGGAGTTTGCGGTGCGAGCGTAGTCGTTGGTAACGCCAATAACGCGCGTGTCGTAGTTGTTAACGGGGGCGGTTTGCCACAGGTCAAGCGCTTTGCCTTCGGCCACGCCTTCCTTAATGTCGAGCAGCAGCACCTCATTGGCCAGCTCACGCTCGGCGCAAATTTGTGCGCAGGTAGCGCCCACATTTCCGGCGCCAATTACGGTAACTTTTGTTCTGTTCATGCTATACGAGTTTAAAGTTTATAAAGTTGCAAGTTATAAAGTATTTCCTCTATTTTTTTGAGGAATGTTGGCAAAGGTAGGTAATTTCGCTCACTTAATTTTGCTGTTAACAAAAAATATGCTACTTTTGCCCCGCATTTTAGGAGAGATGGCAGAGTGGTCGATTGCGGCAGTCTTGAAAACTGTTGAACTGCAAGGTTCCGGGGGTTCGAATCCCTCTCTCTCCGCAAAGTAAACACCCAACGTTACATTCCGTGTAAGGTTGGGTGTTTTTGCTTTGTTCGGCTGCAAAGTATTTTTCAAGTTCTTTGCTATTTTGCCGCATTGCGTAAAAAAAATAGCCGCGCGTTACATCAACGCGCGGCTAAAAGTACACAATTTTTGCTATACGGTAAATTGTTTTTTGGCAGAGGGGGCTTAAAATGCGTAGTGAAAGCCAAAGGCAAGCGACTCGCCGTCGAACCGCATGCCGTAGCCGTTGTCGTCGCCATTTTTGCGGTAGCCCAAAAAGCCGTAGTGCGCGCGCATGCTTAGCTTTGGCGACAGCTTTATGGATAGGCCGGGGCTTAACCCTACCTCAAGGCCATTTTGCGCACTGCCACCGGTGGGCTTGGTGCGCAGGTACGAAAATGCGCCTTCGACAAAGAGCGAGGCTATTTCGTTTTGGTAAAAGGTGTAGCCGGCGTAGGGCGTAAAGCGAAACAGGTTTTCCTTTTGGTTGCCTGTCTTTTCTCTACCAAAGCCAAGCACCACGCCTGCGTGCCAGTTGTTACCAAAGGAGTAGCCTACTTCGGGCAAAAAGGTAAGCGTGCTGCTTTTTACGCCGCTGTTTTTTTCGCCCCATGCGCTGAGCGAACCGCCCACAAAAATACCCTGCGCCTGCATGGTGTATGAGGCGCAAGCGAGCGCTGCTATAAGAAAAAGTTTTTTCATTGCTTTATGTTTTTATCAAAAATGTTAGGCTACTTTATCAAAACGGTAGGTGGGGTTGGGGCGGCCGGGCATGAGGAATTTCCACGCTACCTCGGTGCAGGTGAGGTCTGCTGTGTGGGCGCTGAGCACGGCGCGTACTGTGGCATCTAAGTTTTCGGGCGTGGTTTCTACCCGCGCGTTGATGGTTAGCTTGCACTTATCGCTGCTGCCGGCATCGCCGCGAACGGAAATGGTTTTTAGTCCGCCCGTAAAGTTTACCACCGCTGCCGCGCTGCCGTTTTCGAGTATGGCTTTTACGTGACCAATGGGCAGCTTTTCGGTTTCAAAGCGCAGGCATAAATCGCTCATAAAAGAGGTAATAAACCTGTCCCAATCGCTTGCCTTGCCCTGCAGCGCTACCGTTCCGTTGAGCCAGCCCAGCACAGCCTCGCCATGTGCGTACACATCGTAGTCCACCTCCACCAGCTTGTTGCCGGCATCGTTGCGGCGAATAACCTCGTCCAGCCAAGCGTCAACTCCCTCGCCGGTTTTGGCGCTTACGGTCATCACGGTGGAGCTGGGAAAGGCTTGCTTTGTGCGGCTTACCAAATCGCTCAGCAGGGGCGCCGGCAGCAGGTCAATTTTATTGATAACAATAATATCGCTTTCCTCAAGCTGCTTGCGGAAAATGTACGCCGCATCTTCGTGTAGTCCGGCGTTTCCACCGTCCAAAATTTCGGAAAGCCGCTCGGGGTCGGCCACTACCGAAAGGGGCGTAATGCCTATTTTATCGCTCCAGTACTGCTTTAGCGGCTGCATAATGGTGGCCGAAAGGTCGGTGCAGCTGCCCACGGGCTCGGCAATAATGTAGTCGGTGCTTTGGTCAACGCTGTGCTGCTGCACGGCCTTGATAAATCCGTTGAAGTTGCAGCAAAAGCAACTTCCGCTAACCTCGGCTACCTTTTGCCCGTTGCCGGTCAGCAGGGTGCTGTCCACCAGCTCGGGGGCTTGGTCGTTGGTAATTAAGCCAACTTTTTTTCCGCGCTTGGTCAAATGTTGCGCCGCTTTTAGCAGCAGCGTTGTTTTTCCTGCTCCAAGAAAACCTCCGGTCAGAATTACTTTTGCGTTTTTGTTCATGGTATTTTTTTAAAAGAATAAAGATTTAAAGAACAAAGACTAATAGACTAAAGGGCTTTTCCTTCAATCTTTTGTCTGTTTTAGATTTAAAGAACAAAGACTGAAAGACTAAAGATTTGTCTTTGCTCTTTCAGTCCTTTTGTCCTTTGTCTGTTTTTTAGCAGCAGCACTCATCTTCTTTGGACTTGCGCTTCATGTTGGGCTCCACAACGTACTGCCAAAACAGCGCAGCCACCACGCCGCCCACAATGGGCGCTAAAATATATACCCAAAAAAATCCTCCGCTGCTATCGGGAAAAGCGGCGCTGCCCCAGCCCATAATCCACGCCACTATGCGCGGTCCAAAGTCGCGTGCAGGGTTCAGCCCGGCTTGCGTAAGCGGCGCCACCAAGCAGATAATTGAGGTAACGGTAAGCCCAATGAAAACGGGCGCCATGGTGTCGCTTGGGCGGCCAACGTTGCAGCCTTCGGTGAGGGCAAAAATGAGCATTACCAGCAGAAATGTTCCAAACGCCTCGGCGCCTATGGCCAGCGGCATGGATACGCCCGGCTTTGCGTAAAACTCGCCAAACATTTTAGCCGTACCTACCGATTCTGCGCTGCCGCGAACAATATTGTGCGCCGCTTCGTACACCTCAATGGAGGGCGAAAACAGCAAAAAGATAGCCAGGCCTGCAATAAATGCTCCCAACAATTGCGCCGCGAGAAAAGCGGGCAGCTTGCGCGCCGCCATGCGCCCACTTACCACCATGGCAATGGTTACTGCGGGGTTGAGGTGCGCGCACGACAGGTGCCGCGTTAGGTAAATGGCCAGCATTACGCCAAAGCCCCACGCCATGGCAATTTGAAAAATGCTGTTGTACTCGCCAAACAAAACCGCCACCGCCACTGAGCCGCAGCCAAATAGCACCAAAATAAAAGTTCCCAACAGCTCACCCAAAAATCCTTTCATAGCATTACATTTTTTATTGAAATTATGTTACCTTAGGCTCCTATGTTGCTTGATGTCATGCTGAGCTTGTCGAAGCATCTCAAGATAGCACTGCTGCAAGCAAGAGATTCTTCGCTTTGCTCAGAATGACAACTATGGAAGCCTATTTTTTATTGTTATCACTTTCTTGCTGTTCGTTGTTCGCCAAACAACGAATGCAACTAATTGTAAATCAGTCGCAAAGGTAAAACAATAGTTGGTTATAAAAAATATTTTCTGTACATTTATGCCTTATTTTGTTTTAAATTTTTGGAGAAGAAAAGAAAATATACCGAGCAGGAAGAGCTGCTGGCGCGCTTTGCCAAGGCCATGGGACACCCCGTCCGCATTGCCATTTTGAGGTTTTTGGCCGCGCGCAGCGAGTGCTTTTTTGGCGATATTCACGAAATGCTGCCCGTTGCAAAGGCCACCGTTTCGCAGCACCTTTCCATACTAAAAGAAGCCGGATTAATTCAGGGGGAAATTTTTCCGCCCAAGGTAAAGTACTGCATTTGCCCCGAAAGCTGGGAGCTGGCAAAAACCTTGCTTGGCGAATTTATGGGCAGCTACGCGGCGCGTAAAACTTGCTGCAAGTAATAGTGACAAACGTGACGGGTAACAAACGTGACGAATTTTGTCACGCTTGTTACCCGTCACATCATTTGTCACTTACTCTACTTTCCAATGCACCACAGCTGATTGGCAGTGCGAATAATGAGCTGCTTGCCTGCCACCGCTATTGAGGCGCGAGCTTGCCCGCCCAGCGCATTTATTGAAACGATTTCGGCGGGAGTTTTTGGGTCATTAGACGGTTTTAGCACCGTGGTTACGCCCTGCTCGCTTAGCGTATAAATTTTCCCATCGGCGTACAGCGGCGAGGGGTTGAGCTGTCCGCCCTTTAGCCTAATTTGCCAAAGCAATTCGCCCGTAGCAGCATCTAAGCAGCAAAGGCGGCTATCGGGGCAAACGTACAAGTACGGCTTTACGTACAGCAGCGACGACATCATGGGTGTGGTGCCGCTCGTTTCCCACGCAATGTGCGTAGCGGTGCAGTCGCCGCTGCCGTTAGGGCGCACAGCGCGAATGGGCGCCTTGCTGGTGTGCGCTATGTACACAAAGCTGTCGCTAATGGCGGGTGTGGGCACGCAGGGTTCGCCCACGCTGGTAACCGTCCACAGCTGCTTGCCGTTGGCGGGGTCAAAGCCCTGCACCACATCGCCGGCCATGCTTATGATTTGGTCTTTGCCCTCAACCTGCATTACCACAGGTGTAGAGTGCGCAATGCGCGACATGCCGCGCGAGCCGCGCCAGCGTTCTTTGCCCGTGTTTTTATCAAGCGCAAGCAAGTACGATTTGTCCCACAGCTTCTGAAAGCCGAGGTTTTTTTCCTCGCGGCTGCTGGAGTTTACGGCCAAAATGAGCAAATCTTTGTACAAAATGGGCGAGGTACCCATGCCGTGCTGCGAGTAAAAATTCATTTCGGTGTTGGTCCACTGCACGTTTCCGCTGAAGTCTAAGGCCGCAAAACCGCCGCCGCTGAACACGGCGTACACCGTTTTGCCATCGGTAACGGGCGTGGGCGTGGCGTGCGAGTTCATGTTGTGCATGTGCTGGTTGGGCGTTTGGGTAAACACAATTTTATTCCAAAGCATTTTCCCCGTTTTTGTATCCACGGCCATCACGTGGCAATTTTTTCCTTCCTCGGTAGTGGCGGTAAGAAAAATGTGGCTGCCCCACACAATGGGCGACGACCAGGCTTCGCCCTCAATGTTGGTTTTCCACGCAATGTTGGTTACGGAATCCCAGCTTACGGGCAAATCTTTTGCCGTAGAAATTCCCTGACCGTTGGGGCCGCGAAACTGTGCCCAGTTTTCCTGCGCCGAAGCGG
>JAITVR010000165.1 GCA_031285695.1 Prevotellaceae bacterium | reverse complement strand
ATATATATATATATATATATATATGGGTTAAAGGTTTTCACAGCGATATTTGGAGCGGTTAAAAGCATTTTGTTTGCTAAAATTTATGCGACAAAGATAGCGAATAATTTATCGTTTTGATAATTTACTATATACACAATTTATTGCGCACGACAAATTGTACATTGTCAACTAAAATGTTGCGCTGCTACGTGGCTGTTGGTAATGTAGCGTATGAGGTAAATTACTTCGCCGTTGCTATTGTACTTGGTAAAAAAGGCGTACCAAGTTGTCTGCTTATTTTTTACAAAAGAGGCGTAGTACATCTTTTTTCCGTAGCGGTCAAAGTAAGGCGGCGCGGGTTTGTGAGGGCGGTGGGGCAAGCGGACAATTATGTCATCAAGCAAGTCGTCAACGTACTCTAAAGCCGACTCCTCGAACCCAAAGTACTCCTTTTGGTAAAGAATGGCTACAAGGTCATTCAAGTACTTTTTTACCGCCTGTGTGGTTACTACGCTCACTTGCCTGCGTATAACTTGTGTATAAATTCATGTACGCTTTCCCGAAGTTCCTCCATAGAAATCGCGTTGCGCAAATCCTCGTCGGGCTCCAAAATCGGCTGCTCGTCCTCCGCAGGCTGGTGCATAAGGCGAAACATGTTGCGCCCTCTTTTAATGCACACTTCGCTATCCATTGCCATACCAAAATACTTACGTTGGTGGGTGGCAAACTCCTTGCTGCTTACTACTGTCATGGCTTAACTCGGTTTTTACTGAAACTTACAGAGCAAAGTTAGTGAATAATTTATATAAACCTAAACACCCTACTCCACCGTATGTTCATGGGGAATTTGCGGTCGGGGCTGAGCGAAAGCCACACAAACGAGGCCTTGCCCACCACGTGGTCTTCGGGTACAAAGCCCCAAAAGCGCGAGTCGAGCGAGTTGTGGCGGTTGTCGCCCATCATCCAGTAGTAGTCCATTTTAAATGTATAACTATTTGACAATGAGCTATTTATATAAATATTTTCACCTTCAACTCTCAGCTCATTTCCTTCGTAAACGGTAATAATGCGGCGGTAAAACGGCAGCGAATTTGTATCAAGGGCAACGGTTGCGCCTTTTTGGGGAATCCAAATGGGGCCGTAGGTATCCTCCGTCCAAGCGCGGCTAACTTCAGCCTGCGGAAACACGCGCTGCACGTAGGCGCGCGGGTCGGTGTTATCGCGCTTTAGCACGTTGGTAATGTTGGGCAGCAGCTGTATTTTTTCCAGCTCGCTTTGCGTAAGCGGCAGCTCGTACACGCCGTACTGCGGGCTGTACATGCGGTCGGCCTTGGGAATGCGCAGCTTGTCCAGCCTTTTTGTGTTGATGGGCGTGCCGTTGGTTTGCACAAAGTAGTTGTACTGCATTTTTGCAAAATGCTCCTGCTCTTTTCCATTTACAAAAACCTGTCCGTGCGCTATGTACAGCGAGTCGCCGGGCATGGCTACGCAGCGCTTAATGTAGTTTTCGCGCTTATCCACCGGACGAACAAGTACATCGTAGTTTTTCCAAATTTTTTCGCGACCGTGCTGCGCAATGAGCGCGTAGTAGCTCTCATTTTGGCGCTGCGCCACCACCGTATCGCCTTCGGGAAAGTTGAACACCACAATATCGTTGCGCTTCACGCTGCCAAAGCCTTTCAGCCGGCGATATTTATTTTGTATAATGGTAGAAAACGAGGGTGCGTGCTGCGTAAACGGCAGCGTGTGGTGCACCAGCGGAAAGGCCACGGGCGTGTTGGGAACCTTAGGTCCGTAGGCGGTTTTGCTCACAAAAAGGTAGTCGCCCACCATCATCGTTTTTTCCATGGACGAGGTGGGAATGGTGTACGCTTCGATAAAAAACATGCGAATAATGGTGGCCGCCACCACCGCAAAAATAATAGCATCAGCCCACTCCAGCGCAGCGTTGCGGCTACCTTTTTCGCGTTTTCCGTCCTTGCCTCGCTTGGGTTTCCAAAAAGCCCAGCGTACTTTTTTGCTGATGTAAATATCAAAAATTACGATTTCGCCAAGCAAAAACCAGTAGCTGCCCAACCAAATTACAAACAACAGGTACAGCACCGCCACCGCCGAAAACCGAAACCAACGGTTGCGGTAAAAGGAAAGAAATTTATTCATTTAAAAAAATATTTTGACTTGCGATATGCAACTTGCGACTGTATTTTCGCAGGTCGAGTAATCGCACATCAGTTATTTATTAGTTGCACAAAAGTGAAAAGAATTACAACAAGCGACTTAAAACTTTAGCAAATCATCCATTCCGTGGCAGCCTTTTTTACCTTTCATAAACTCAGCTGCAAGCACCGCGCCAAGCGCAAAACCCTTGCGGCTTTTTGCCTCGTGACAAATGGTAATGGTATCCACCGCCGAATCATAGGTTACGGTGTGCGTACCCGGCGCAGGGTCTTGCCGCACCGATACAATCGGCAATTCTTCTTGCGAGCCTTGTGCCATATTTACCCACTTTTTGAGCTGCGAAATTTCCTTCATAATTCCCTCAGCAATGGTAATGGCTGTGCCGCTTGGCGCATCCTTTTTTGCCGTGTGGTGAATTTCCTCTACGCTTACGTTGTAGCCGTCCACTGCGCTCATCAGCTTCGCTAAATATTGGTTGATTTTGAAAAAAACATTTACACCAACGCT
>JAITVR010000172.1 GCA_031285695.1 Prevotellaceae bacterium | reverse complement strand
TAAATCTTAACCATAGAGCATTGGTGCAAATATCTTCTAATCAAAATGTTGTGTCGCTGCCTTTGGTTTCGCTCAGCGGCTCGTACTACTACGAGTGCGACCTTGTGAAAAAAGTTTTGCGCATGCAGCTCGGCGTTGATTTTCAGTACGCCACCGAGTTCAACGGCTACGGCTACAACCCTTCGGTGGGCATGTTTTATAGCTCAACCGTAACGCAGGGCGGCCACCTTTGGGCCGATGCGTTTGTTGCCTTTCGGTGGAAGCGTGCCACGCCGTTTTTTAAGTACGAGCACGTGGCGCAGGACATGATAACCGGCAACAGTAGCTACTTTTCGGCGGTGCACTATCCGCGCAATGCGCGCGTGTGGAAGCTGGGTTTGTCGTGGAAATTTTTTGACTAAAATAGCTGCGCAAGGCAATATTTTCGCCGTGCGCAGCGTTACTTCTCATAGAGTTTGAAATGCTTCAAATAGACGATAAAATAGTTTCGGTAGATTTGCTGCGCAAGTACTTTTGTTGCGACCTTGGCGTGTGCGCCGGCGTGTGCTGCGTGCACGGCGACAGCGGCGCGCCGCTTGACGCAGAGGAGGAAAAAATATTGCAGCGCGAGCTCAAAAATTTTTTACCCTACCTTACGGAAAAAGGCCGCAGCGCAGTAGCGGAGCAGGGCGTGGCGGTGGTGGATAGCGATGGCGATTTGGTTACGCCGCTTGTGCCCAACAGCGAGGAGTGCGCCTACTCCTACTTTAATAAGGAAGGCGTGTGCCTGTGCGCCATTGAGCAGGCTTTTTTTGAAGGAAAAACCGAGTTTCGCAAGCCAATTTCGTGCCATTTGTACCCAATTCGCATAAAAAAGTTGGGCGATAACCTTGCGCTAAACTACGACTGCTGGAGCATTTGCCAGTGCGCGCGCGACAAGGGAAAAGACGAAGGTGTACCCGTTTTTCGATTTTTGAAAGAAGCCATTACGCGCCGGTTTGGCAAGGGCTTTTACGCGCAGCTGGAGGAGGCTTACACGCTACTCAATTTAACGTAGCAAAATCTTTTTTGTTAACTTGTTAAGCCAGTCGGCTCAAAGTTGTTAAATAATCAAAAAGTGAGAATAACGTACTTGTATTACCTATAAATTTGTGCGTAATATTTTAAATAAAAAAATGATGATGAAGAAAGTAGCATTGGTTTTTGCGGCCACCGTGAGCATGTTTGCTGCGCAGGCTGCGTACCGCATTGAAGGTAACGTGGTGGGCGCCGAAAATGTAATGGCGTATTTGGCGCGCTTTGAGGGCATGAACCCCGTGAATATTGACTCGGCCAAATTTAGCGATAAGGGCTTGGTGGTGTTTTCTAACCAAAAAGAAACGCTGCCCGGTGGCTTGTACATGCTGCGCTTTACAACGGATAATCCGCAGCAAATAGAGTTCCTTGTTTCGGGTGCAGCCAAGTTTGAGGTAAATATTTTTGCCAACACGCTCAACATCGAAAAATCGTTGAAGTACAGCAAATCCACTGAAAACGAAGGCTTCAAAAAGTATATTGACGGGCAGCAGCGCGTGGGTCGCAGAATGCAAACCTTGCAGCAAAACTATCAGCAATTTCAGAATAATCCCGATTCGATTTACTCCATTCAGGCGCAGTACGCCAGCTTGATGCAGGAGCAAAAAAAGCAGAGCGATGCAATTGTGGCCGAGTACAAGGGAACATTTTTGGCTACCCTGCTCAAAGCGGTGCAGGAGCCCGAAGTTTTGCAAAACATCAACGTGCCCGAAGGTGCTGCAAATCCCGACTCTATTCGTCAACTCCTGTTTGTTGGTTTGGCCAAAAAGCACTTTTTCGATAGCTTCGATTTGACTGATGCGCGCCTCATGAATGCGCCTATGCTCGACAACCGCATGGGAGTTTTCTTTCAGCAAATCATGCTGCGCGAACCTGTTGAGGACATCAACACCAGCATAGATGCGCTTTTGGCGAAAGCCGAAAAAACGCAGCCCATGTACCGCTACCTGCTCACGTGGCTGTACGAACGCTACACCGATTCTCCCATTGAAGGGCACCAGGTGGTGGGCATGCACCTGTGCGATTTGATGTCGGATTCGACCAAGGTAACTTGGCTTACCGACAGGGATAAAGCGAAGCTGAAGCAAAACTACAAAAAGTATCAGCTCAACCCTGTAGGCGCGGCGGCTACTGACCTTACGCTGCAAACGCCCGAAGGCGAATTTAAGTCGCTGCACAAAACGAATGCGCCCGTTACGGTGCTGTACTTTTTCAACCCCGGCTGCGGAACTTGCCGTATGGTTACGCCGGTGCTGCACGAAGTGTACCAAAAGTACAAGGAGCAAGGCTTGGAAGTCTTTGCCGTGTATCCCGATAGAGACACCGCTTCGTGGCTGAAGTACATTGACACAAACAGCTACACCGATTGGGTAAACGTGTGGGACGCCGAAGGCACGGCAAGCATTTACGACAAGTACAGCCTGCATGCTATTCCGCAAATTTACGTGCTTGACCAGGACAAAAAAGTAATGTACAAAGATGTTTACATGAACGATTTGGAGGGAATTCTTTACATAACTTTTAGCCAGCTATCGAAGCCCGCCGAGGCGCATGTGCACGCCCAAGAAGAAGTTGCTCCTCAGCCTCAAGAACCCCAAGAAAAGGAAGTGAAGGCAAAGGAAAAATCGAAGAAAGCAAAGAAGAAGTAAGTCCATTAACATTTTAAAAATTATAAAAAATGAAAAAGTTTTCGTTATCAGTAGCGCTCACAGTGGCGCTGGCATTTGTGGGTTTTGCGCAAGCACCCGCAGCCGAAGGTGAGGCTCGCGCCGAAATTTTCTTTGAAAAAACGGTGCACGATTTTGGCGCTATAGCGCAAAGGAGCAACGGCACCTACGAGTTTGAATTTACCAACACGGGCAGCGCGCCGCTGTTGCTGACCAACGCAAATTCTTCGTGTGGCTGCACTGTGCCCAACTACCCCAAAACTCCCATTGCGCCGGGCGAAAAGGGAAAAATTACGGTAAAGTACGACACCAACCGCATGGGTGGTTTTCACAAGTCGGTAACCGTAACGTCGAACGCAAAGGCTGCGCCCAGCGTAGTGCTTTACATCAAGGGCTCGGTAAATGCGGCTCCCGCAGCAGCGCCTGCACAGTAATATTTGCGCAAGCAACATTGGTAAAAGCAACCCCAAAAAGGTTGCTTTTATTTTTTTACCTTTGCAAGAAAAAAATAATGAATTTAATTTTTGCCACCAATAATCTTCACAAGTTAGAAGAGGTAAGCGCCATGCTGAGCAAAAGCATTGCGCTTTCAACCCCGCGCCAGCACGGCATTACCGAGGATATTCCCGAAACGCAAAAAACGCTTGAAGGCAACGCCCTGCAAAAGGCGCGCTACATTTACGAGCGCACGCAGCTCAGCTGCTTTGCCGACGATACCGGCTTGGAAGTGGAAGCGCTGAACGGCGCGCCAGGTGTCTATTCCGCGCGCTATGCAGGCGAAGAAAAAGATATGGGGGCAAACATGGAGAAGTTGCTGCACGAGCTGCGCAATGTCGAAAACCGCAGCGCGCGATTTCGCACCGTAATTGCGCTTATTTTGGACGGAAAAGAATACATTTTTGAAGGCGAAGTGCAGGGCGAAATACTATTCGAAAAGTCCGGTAGCGCAGGCTTTGGCTACGACCCCATTTTTCGACCAAAGGGCTACGATATTACTTTTGCCGAAATGGATTTGGACGAGAAAAATAAAATCAGCCACCGAGGAAAAGC
>JAITVR010000077.1 GCA_031285695.1 Prevotellaceae bacterium | reverse complement strand
ACCCGTCCGCCGGTCGCCGCCAGAGTATTGCTACCCCGCGCTGCCCCTCGACTTGCATGTGTTAGGCCTGCCGCTAGCGTTTATCCTGAGCCAGGATCAAACTCTTCATAATAAATAATATACAAAAATGTTTGTGACCTCTGGCTTTAGTTTTTAGAAAACTCCTTACTTCACAGTAAGGGAATTGACGTTTTCCTTGTTGTTATCCTGTCTTTCAATATGCTCAAAGAACTTTTGCTTTCGCTGCACCGATTTTTTTGTTACGTTTTTGATACGCTCAGAAAAAATCGGACTGCAAAGGTACTGCTTTTTTTCGAACTTCCAAATTTATTTGCAAAAATATTTTTGCGAGTAAATTTGTTGTTATGAAAAAGAGCGTTGTTGTTTTCAAAAGCGGGTGCAAAGGTAAGCGTTTTGTTTGCAAACTTCCAAATGTTTTGCGAAAATATTTTGCAACTTTTTTGCTTTCGCTTATTTTTGAAGTAGTTAGAATTTGAAAATTTTTAAGCTCTGCTTGGGTTAGCTGCGATTTTTGAAGCAAAATCGGCGCGCTTATCGGTACATTTTTTCGCGCAGCGCCTTTATATTTTCGTCGGTAATGTACTCGTCGTACTCCATTAGCTTGTCTATGACGCCGTTGGGCGTGAGCTCGATGATGCGGTTGCAGACGGTTTGAATGAATTCGTGGTCGTGCGAGGCCATGAGTACGTTGCCCTTGAAGGTTTTAAGAGAGTTGTTAAACGCCTGTATAGATTCCAAATCAAGATGGTTGGCAGGCGAATCGAGCACGAGCACGTTGGCATTTTTGAGCATCATTTTTGAAATCATGCAGCGCATTTTTTCGCCGCCGGAGAGCACGCTCGCCTTCTTATATATCTCTTCGCCGGAAAAAAGCATTTTGCCTAAATAGCCGCGAATGAAGGATTCGGTGGTGTCGCTGGAGAACTGCCCGAGCCAATCGACAAGGTTCATATCGGTGTTGAAAAACGAGGAGTTATCGAGCGGTAAATAAGCGTGGGTAACGGTTACGCCCCACTTGAAGGCGCCGCTGTCGGGCTGCTCTTTATCGTTGAGAATTTCAAAAAACGCGGTCATGGCGCGCGGGTCGCGCGAGAGGAAAATGACCTTTTCGTCCTTGTTTATATCGAAGTCAACATTTTTGAAAAGCGTTGTGCCATCAATGGATTTGGCGAGGCTGCGCACCTCGAGAATTTGGTTGCCGACTTCGCGCTCGGGCGTAAAAATAATGCCCGGATACTTGCGCGTGGAGGCTTGAATTTCTTCTACGTTGAGCTTTTCCAACATTTTGCGGCGGCTGGTGGCCTGCTTGGATTTGGACACGTTGGCGCTGAAGCGCTGAATAAACTCCTGCAGCTCCTTGCGCTTTTCCTCGGCCTTCTTATTTTGCTGTGCTTGCTGGCGCAGCGCAAGCTGGCTCGACTCGTACCAAAACGAGTAGCTGCCGGCAAAAAGCTTCACTTTTCCGTAATCAATGTCCACGGTGTGGGTGCTTACGGCGTCGAGAAAGTGGCGGTCGTGGGAAACAACGAGCACGGTGTTTTCGCAGGTGGCAAGGTAGTTTTCGAGCCACATCACGGTTTCCACGTCGAGGTCGTTGGTGGGTTCGTCAAGCAGCAGGTTATCGGGCTTGCCAAAAAGCGCGCGCGCAAGCAGTATGCGCACCTTTTCCTTACCGCTAATATCTTTCATTAACGTATGGTGCAAATTCTCCTTAATGCCAAGCCCGCTGAGGAGTGCAGCGGCATCGCTTTCGGCATTCCAGCCGTCCATTTCGGCAAAAAGCGCCTCGAGCTCCGAGGCTTTTATGCCGTCCTCATCGGAAAAATCGGCTTTGGCGTACAGCGCATTTTTTTCCTGCATTACGCGCCACAGCTTGTCGTGCCCCATGAGCACGGTGTCCAGCGCAGTGCATTCGTCAAACTCAAAGTGGTCCTGCTTTAGCACCGACAAGCGCTCGTTGGGACCAAAGGAAATGTTGCCGCGCGTAGGGTCGAGGTCGCCGCTGAGCATGCGCAAAAAGGTGGACTTGCCGGCTCCGTTGGCGCCAATTACGCCGTAGCAGTTGCCGGCGGTAAACTTCAGGTTTACGTCTTGAAAAAGGGTGCGCTTGCCAAACTGAATGGCGAGATTATCTACTGTAATCATGTTTTGTGAACTTTATATACGAGTTAAAAATACAAGGACAAAAGACGGAAAGACTACAAGAGCAAGGACAAAGTCCTTTTTCTTTTCATCTTTGCTCTTTTAAATCCTTAAAAAAGATTGCAAAGGTAAGCATTCCCTACCATTATCTGCAAAAAACAGGGAAGTTCCTTAAAAAACAGAGCGTCATTGTCATAAAAACCACCGTCATTGGCTTCGCCGAACTTGCCCTTGCAGGGCGGCGGTTGCGAGCGGGTTTAGCGAAGCCAATCTCAAGCCACATTGTGAGATTGCTTTGTCGCTCATTCTTCGCTCCTCGCAATGACGGTGCGCTTGTCCTGCCGCGCTTGCTCGGGCGCTATCCCCCGCCGGCGGGGGTGGTCGAAGACCGGGGGTGGAAGTAATCACGCTCGAGGCTTCCACCCACGTTCGGCTGAGGCTCCGGCCTCAGTCGGTTTATGAAGGCAGGCTGAGCCTGCAAAAATAGACGAACCGAGGTACAACCTCGGCTCAACGGGAGACATGCCCACGCACATTGCGCCCCTGTACCACGTCATTGCCGTTGGCTTTAGCCAACGGATACCAAGCTGCTCCTTGATGTGTGGGCTTTAGCCCGAAAGCGTGTTGGGCTAAAGCCCCCCTACCTCCTCCGCTCCGCAACCCGTTGGCTAAAGCCAACGGCAATGAACAATCCCCCGTTGAGCCGAGGTAGGAACCTCGGCTTGACTATCCTCTCAGGTTAG